>SLJD01000090.1 GCA_007135295.1 Phycisphaerales bacterium | reverse complement strand
TGCCGCGGGAGATTCGGCCCAGAGATGCAGTGCCGCGTCTGTCCAGTTGGCGTGAAGCACCAGCATCATGTGTGGTCGTCGTCTCCCGGTGGTCGGCGGCCCGGCCGGTGTGCAAGCAGTCGTCCGGCGAATGATCGCGCTGGGACTCGAACCCAGGACCTACCGCTTAAAAGGCGGTTGCTCTACCAACTGAGCTACGCGATCCAAGCGTGGAATCTGGCAGTGTATCCGAACATGGCCTTCTCGGCGAGATGCCAGCACGATTTCATGGCGACACCCACGCGGCCGGCCCGTTTCATTCGAATGCTTTCATCATTGAACGTTTTTCACAAGGAAGCATGCGGCGAATGGGCGGGGGCGGGCGGCGGCGAGGCGGATGTTCGGTCACCTGACGGCCGGCCGGGCGTGCGAATGGCATCCGAACGATCGACGCTGCTGCGTGACGATGCGGTTGCCAGCGTCTGCTGCAGGACGGCGGCCTTGTCGAGCGTTTCGCGATACTCGTCGGTCGGTCTGGAGTCGGCGACGATGCCGCCACCCACGCCGTAGTCGAGCGTGCCGTCGAGCTGGTCCCATCGGCCCGGTTCGCGCCGGCCGCTCAGGGCGAGCGTACGGATGGCGACGTTGAGCGACAGCCCGCCGTCGCGGCCGATCCACCCGATCGCGCCGCAGTACGGGCCGCGGGTAACGGACTCAAGTTCCTCAATGATCTGCATCGCCCGGATCTTCGGCGCGCCGGTGATCGACCCGGCCGGGAACGTCGCCCGGAGCAGATCGCCGACGGCCACAGCATCCCGCAAGCGACCGACGACTTCGCCGACGCCATGGTGGACCGTCGGGTGCGATTCGATGACTCGGCCGTGCGGCACACGGACCGAGCCATACTCACAGACGCGGCCGAGGTCGTTGCGCATGAGATCGATGATCATGTTCAACTCGGCGGCGTCTTTTTCGCTTCGTTCAAGTTCAGCGGGCGGCGTCGAGGCGGGGCGGGTGCCTTTGATCGGCCGGGTCGTCACGTGACGCGTTGCTGCATCCAGATGCAGAAACAGTTCGGGGCTCAGCGAAAGAATGGCGCGGTCCGGCAGGGGACTCACGCCGTTCGGGTTGCCGCCCGGCCACTCGACGTACGCGCCGTACCACGGCTCGCTGACTGCGAGCCCGGCGCGGGCGAGCCGCCTGGTTGAGCCGGCGATGGACGCCGTCAGCCGGTGCGTGAGATTGGCCTGAAAAATGTCCCCGGCGGCGATGTATTCGAGCGTCCGTTCGATTGACGCCATGTGCCGATCGGGATCGGTCGTGTGCTGCAGGTCGCTGAGACGCAGCGGTTCGTCTTTGTCAGGCCCGTTTGTTAAGGGGGGCTCAAGATCGTCGAGCCATGATGCGGCGCGCCGGGGATCAACCCCGCCGGCACACCAGGAGTCGTGCACGCGGTCGTGGACCAGCACATCCGGGCACCACGCCATCTCGAGTAGCGGCCATGTGCGGTCGGCGATCGGGCCGTCGCTCTGCCGCACCGCCGGTTCAATCACCCGGCCGAGTTCGTAACCGAAGGATCCGATCCATCCGCCCTGGAGGTATCTGGCACCCGTGCGGTGACCGGCAGAAACGGTCGATGTTGCCCGGAGCAGTTCGTCGAAACAGGCAAGCGGATCATCGGCCGGCAAGCTGCTCGCATCGGGCAGTGGCCGCACGGCGTCCGCCCCGGCCGGTTCGAGCCGAATGACTTCCGGGCCGCCGGCTGCGCTGAACCGGAACACCGCGGCCGGTCGGGCGAGCACCGACCATCTCGCTCGCTGCGACTCGCCGGGCCCGGAATGAAGCATGGCGAGCGGCGCGCGGCCGGGCCAGCGGCTGAGTACATCGAGCGGATCAAGCCGGCAGGACGACAGGTTGACGGGGGCAGCGAGGGCCATGAACGACCATCATATGATGCCGGGCGCGCCGTGCCGGGTAACTGGTCAATGCACCCGCCCGCCCACCGGCACCGTCCGTTCGGGTTCGAGCAGCACGACCCGGCCGTCTTCATCGGGCAGGCCGAGCACGAGCACCTGTGACTCGAAGCCGGCGATACGGCGTGGCCCGAGGTTGACCGCCGCGATAATCAACCGGCCTTCAAGATCATCCGGGCGATAGAGGTCGGTGATCTGGGCACTGGACTGTTTCTCGCCGAGTTCACCGAAGTCAATCCAGAGTTTGTACGCCGGCGTGCGGGCCTGTTCGTTCGGCTCGGCGCGAACGATTCGGCCGGCGCGAAGGTCAAGCGTCTGAAAGGCCTGGACGGGGTCCATGACCGGTAGTATGCCGTCGCCGTTCGATCGCGGCAACGCCGAAGCGCACCGACGCGCGACGGGGGGGCCATGTTCGCCTGCCGTGAAACTGGAAAAACCGTCCGGCAGTGGTGGTGTGTGACATGGGCCGGCGGAGCGGGCATAATCATGGTGATGAGCGAGACCACAGCCCCGAAGGTGGGCGTCATCATGGGCAGCACGTCGGACTGGTCGACGATGGAGCACGCGTCGTCGACGCTGACGGACTTCGATGTTCCGCACGAGAACCGCGTCGTCTCCGCGCACCGAACGCCGCAGTGGATGGCGGAGTACGCGGAGCAGGCGGCGTCGCGCGGGATTCGGGTCATCATCGCGGGGGCAGGCGGGGCGGCGCACCTGCCCGGCATGGTTGCCTCGCAGACGACGCTGCCGGTGCTCGGCGTGCCGGTAAAGAGCAAGGCCCTCAAGGGCGTGGATTCACTGCTGTCGATCGCCCAGATGCCGGGCGGCGTGCCGGTCGGGACGCTGGCGATCGGCAAGCCGGGGGCGATCAACGCGGCGCTGCTCGCGGTCCGGATGCTCGCGGTCGATGATGACCGCCTGCGACAGCGGCTCGAACAGTACATCACGGCCCAGCGGGATCGCGTGCTTTCGGAGACATTGCCGGCATGAGCGTGATTGAACCGATCCAGCCCGGCGGGACGATCGGCGTGCTCGGCAGCGGCCAGCTCGGACGCATGTTCACCATCGCCGCGCGCCGCCTCGGGTACCGCGTGCACGTGCTTTCACCGGGCGAAGACACGCCAACCGGCCAGGTGGCGGACGTCCATGTCACGCGCAGTTACGAAGACGCGATGGCGGTGCGCGGCTTCGCCGGGGGAGTGGAC
>SLJD01000075.1 GCA_007135295.1 Phycisphaerales bacterium | reverse complement strand
TGATGTGCGTCGCCGAGCCCTTGAGCAGCTCGCGGCCGACGGCGGTCGAGCCGGTAAAGGACAGCGCCCGCACGTCAAACGAATCAAGCAGCGTCGTCGCGATCGTCTTCGCATCGCCGGTGATGATGTTCAACACGCCGTCGGGAATGCCCGCTTCGAGCGCGAGTTCACCGAGCGCCAGCGCCGTCAGCGGCGTGTGCTCGGCGGGCTTGACGATCATCGGGCAGCCGCACGCCAGCGCCGGCCCGAGCTTGCGGGTGATCATCGCCGCCGGGAAGTTCCACGGCGTGATCGCCGCCGCGACGCCGATCGGCTGGCGGAGAACCATGATGCGCTTGTCCGCCGATGACGCAGGGATCGTCTCGCCGTAGACGCGCTTCGCTTCCTCGGCCGCCCACTCGATGAACGACGCGGCGTAGGCGACCTCGCCCCCGGCTTCGGTGATCGGCTTGCCGCCTTCACGCGACATGATCGCGGCGAGCCGCTCCTGCTGATCGAGCATGGCGTCGGCGAAGCGGCGCAGGATGTTCGAGCGCTCGGCGGCGGGGCGGTTCGCCCACCCGGGCAGGGCGTCTTTCGCCGCGTCGATCGCGCGGTTCGTCTCCGTTTCGCCGCCGTCGGGCACCTCGGCGATGGTTTCGTCGGTGGCGGGATCGGTGACGGGGCGGCGACGGCCGCTGTCCGCCTCGACCCACCGGCCGCCGATGAGGTTCTTCGTCGGCAGCGACGCGAGCACGGTGTCGGCGGTGGTCGGGGGCGTCATGGGCGCATCCTTCTCCTGCGGCCGGCCGTTCAAGCCGGGTGATGATCCCGCCGGGACAGACCGAGCCCGCACCGGCGACCCCGCCCGGCCCGTGAACAGCCCGCAGGGCATCGTATGCCCGGTCGTCCGGCTCAGTACGGGTCGTAGGGTTCGCTGAGGTCGAAGTCGCCGCGGAAGCGCGGTTCGCCGTGGCGCTGCAGGTCGTAGATGAAGGTCATCTCGTCGAGGTCGACTTCGAGCGTCCAGACGTTCGTCGACGCTTCGGGGATGAGCTGTTTCGTGAAGTCGTCGGCGGGAAAGCTCTGGCGGTGCGCCGTGCCGCCGGGGGCCGCGTAGCCGCCGTAGTCGGTGCGTTCGTGCGGCGTGCCGTCGGGGTCGCGGTGGTCGTGGCGCAGGTGCAGGCCGTTGTCGGTCATGGTGATGACCCACGTGCGGGACTCGTCGTCGTCGACGCGCAGGGGAATGCGGAACTCGTCGGGCTCGCACGTCTCGACGTGCATGACCAGCTCCGCGCCGTCGAGCTGGCTGTCGGCGTCGGGGTCGGCGTAGACCGACTCGCCTTCAAAGCGGTCGCCGCAGAACTGCGAGAGCGTGTTGAGAAACGCCCGCTGCTCGGCGAGGTCGGCTTCGGAGACGGCGGTGTGGGTGACGGGCGTGCCGTCCGTCGCGCAGCCGGCAAGGCCGATGGCAGTGGCGCCGATGGCGGCGACGGCGGTGGTGATGGTGGCGGCGGCGGTGGCGGCTGTGCCGACGGTGGTGCAAGCTCCGATGGTCTTCAATTGCTTACGCATGGTGTGTCCTTCCCGTGACGACATCGTGAATCCGGCGCATCAACCTGGTGCGCGGTGAACGTCCGGTCGGCATCGTACCGCATGCCGGCCCGTTGCGGTGCGGCCCGATGCGGCGCGGACCGGTGCGGCGCCTTCTGCATCATGTCCCGATGATTCAATGCGGACCCGACGAGGTGGTATACTGCCGTCTCGTGCGGTGCGGGGCCATGATCGTCGCCCGGTGCTGCGGACGTGTCCGTTTACCCGTGGGAGATCCAACCGCCATGGCCAAGTACACGATCGCCTGGATGCCCGGTGACGGCGTCGGCAACGACGTGATGGAAGCGACCCGCACTGTCCTCGACGCCCTGAAGTTCGACGCCGAGTACGTCCCCGCCGACATCGGCTGGGAGTTCTGGTGCAAGGAGGGCAACCCGCTGCCCGACCGCACGATCGACATCCTCAAGAAGACCGACTGCGCGCTCTTCGGCGCCATCACCAGCAAGCCCAACGCCGAGGCGAAAAAGGAACTTGCGCCGGATCTCCAAAGCAAGGGCCTCAACTACTTCTCCCCGATCGTCAAGCTCCGGCAGATGTTCAACCTGCACACCAACCTCCGGCCGTGCAAGGCGTACCCCGGCAACCCTTTGAACTACCGAGACGACATCGACCTCGTCGTCTTCCGCGAGAACACCGAGGGCATGTACGGCGGCGTCGAGTGGCATCCTCTGCCAAAGAAAATCGCCGATGCGCTTGCCGACCCGGAAGTGGGCCATCCTGAGCGCATGAAAAAGTGGTACGAGAAGGGGCTGGAGAACGTGGCGTTTTCCTCGCGCATCGTCTCCGTGCAGGGCTGCACGTCGATCTGCCGCCAGGCGTTCGAGTACGCGAAAAAGCACAACCGCACACGCGTCACGCTCGTGGAAAAGCCAAACGTCCTGCGTGAGACCGGCGGGCTGATGATGCGCTGCTTTTACGAGGTCGCGCAGGACTACCCCGACATCCGGGCCGACGACGCGAACATCGACGCGATCTGCATGTGGATGATCAAGAACCCGCAGGACTACGACGTCCTCGTCGCGGAGAACATGTTCGGCGACATCGTCTCCGACCTCTGCGCCGGCCTCGTCGGCGGCCTCGGCTTCGCGTCCGCCGCGAACATCGGCGATGAGTACGCCGTCTTCGAGCCGACGCACGGCAGCGCCCCGAAGTACGCCGGGCAGTACGTCTCCAACCCGATGGCGATGCTGCTGACCGCCAAGCTCATGTTCGACTGGCTCGGCGAGATGGACCTCGCCAAGCGCCTGGAAGGCGCGATCGCGAAAGTCATCAAGGAAGGCACAATCGCCACCTACGACGTCAAGGGCCGCGGCAAGGGCGACTCGACGATCCAGGTCGCCGAGGAAGTCGCGCGGAAGGCGACGGAGGGTGTTGCAGCGGGGGCATGAGTCACTGAGCGCATCCGCGAACCGCAAGCGTCGCACGGGAGCCTCTCGTCACTTCCGCGCAGGCGCAATCCGTCACTCCCGCGGAAGCGGGAGTCCAGAGGCCGCGCGGGCGGCTCTCGTGCAATCACTGGATCCCCGCTTGCGCGGGGATGACGGACTGCGATGACGGACTGCGATGACGG
>SLJD01000179.1 GCA_007135295.1 Phycisphaerales bacterium | reverse complement strand
CGATCTCGCGCTGATCCAGCTCGAGCACCCGGATGAGGACGGCGAGTTCACGTTCTCCCCGCTGGAACGAAGCGAGGCGATCGAGGTCGGCCAGCCGGTCTTCGCCATCGGCAATCCGCTCGGCCTCGAGCGGACGCTCACGCAGGGGGTGATTTCCACCACGCAGCGGAATTTCGACGGCCTGAGCTACATTCAGACCGACGCGCCGATCAACCCGGGCAACTCCGGCGGGCCGCTGTTCAACACGCACGGTGAAGTCGTCGGCATCACGAACATGGGCATCCTGGGCGGCGAGGCGCTCGGCTTCGCGATTCCCACCCGATACGTCAAGGATTTTCTGCGCAACCGGGAAGCATTTGCCTACGACCCCAACAATCCGAACTCGGGCCACCAGTACCACCAGCCCCCGCCCCGCCGGAAATTTGACGCCCCGCCGCAACTGCTCGGCAGCGGAGAGTGACGGACCTCGCCGCGCACGCTCTCAGGCCGCCGCGGTCGCCACGAGAACGGTCGTGCATGGCAGGGCGGGAAAAAAGAAATCCGTTTCCGAGGAAAAGAATCTCCGGATCGACATGCAACAATACAGGCCGGGGAGTACCCGCTTTGGCAAAAAAGCGGGGCAGTGAGCGGAAGGGGCAGGCAGGCCGGCAATGAGACTGTACCGAAGCGGCGACTCAGCCGATGATGAGGCCTGCGGAGCGCCGGTTCAGATGCAACCGCCCGCGGCATCCGTTTTTCTTTCTCTTTTTCTTCAGCACCAATCGACAGAACACAGAACAGAGAGGTACGAGGTGAACAGGTTTATCGCGACATGCAGCATTGGCCTTGGCGTGTGCGCCAGCCCGCTTGCTGCTGACGTCACTATCGAGGACATCGCGCCGGACAATGTCATCGTCATCGCCGGCGTGGCGAACGTCCAGCAGACGCTCGACCGCATCGACCAGACCGGTCTCAGCGGCATCTGGGACGAGCCCAAGGTTCAGGAGCTGCTGGACAAGGCGGGTGACGAGTTTCATGAGGATCTCGATGAAGCGCTCAGCCGCATCGGCGCCGATCGGGAAGATCTGCAGCCGCCGACCGGATCGGTCGGCATCGCGGTGTACGGGGCAATGGACGAAGAGCTCGGCACCATGCAGCCGGCGTTCATGCTTTACGGCGACTGGGGCGAGCACGCCGGCCGCATCGATGATCTCATCAGTGCGATCCTCGATGAGGGCGAACGCGAGGACGCCCTGCGCTGGGAAGAGAGCGATCTGCTCGGCCGCACCGTCCGCACCATCGAGTGGGTCGATGACGATCCGGACGAAGTCGACGAGTTCGATCACTTCGGCGAGGACTTCGGCCAGGGCCCGATGGCCGACCCGTTCGATGATCTGGGCGAATTGCACCTCGTCCGCGACGGCGACCGGTTCCTGCTCGGCTCAGACATCGAGAGTCTCGGCGACGCGCTTGAGCGTATTGACGGCCGGCTCGGCCAGAACGTCGGGCAACGTGATGACTTCCAGGCGGTCCGCAATCAGCTTGGCGAGTCCGATGCGTACTTCATGTTCCTGACCCGCGACGTGCAGCGCATGATCGCCGGCAACCAGGACATGATGATGCTCAACATGATGATCCCGATGCTTGAGCCGGTCTTCGGCACGGTCGGAGGCATCGGCGCGGCCGCCCGCGTGCGCGACGATGAAACAATGATTGAGTCGTCGCTTTCGGCGTACCTGCCGGAAGGCAAGAAGGGGCTGTTTTCGCTGATTGACGCCGGCGGACCGCGCGAGGACGTGCCGGCCTTCGCCGGGCTCGACACCGCCGGCTACTGGGTGACGCACTTCAACTTCGACCGGGTGGTTGGCGTGCTGGACACGGTCATTCAGTCGAACCCGATGCTCGCGATGGAAGGCGAGCAGATGATGGCCCAGATCCGCCCCGTGCTCGAAGAGATCACCGCGTCGCTCGGCCCGAAGATTCACGGCGTGACGGCGATCCGCGAACCGATCGAGGCCGACAGCGCCTGGTCGGTTGTCGCCATCGAAGCCCACGACGAACAGCGGTTCGAGAACGCCTTGGCGGAGTTCGCCCCGCAGTTCGGCCTCGAGCCGCGCGACTTCCTCGGTTACCAGATCTACGAGATTCCGCCGGAGATGATGGGCGGCATGGGCGGCGGCCCGGGCATGGGCGCCCCCGGCCCGCAGGACGGCGTGTCAGTCGGCATCGGCAGCGGCTTTGTCTTCGTCGGCGAGTCCACGCCGGTCGAAAACACGCTGCGGACCGTCGGCGATCGCGACGGCGAAGGCATCGACGGCGAGCCGGGATTCCAGCGGGCGGTCTCGGTGCTCGGCGAGGACGACCTGCTCGCCTGGGGCTATGACGACATCGTCAAGCAGTGGGAGCACAGCGTCGTCCACGGCGAAGCGCAATTCGGCGAGATGATCGACAACATCGCTGAGGATGAGCCCGGCCTGGCCGACGAAATGCGCGAACTTGACAGCGAGTTGGACGATTTCCAGGAACTGCTCAGCGAACTGCTGCCGAAGTACTTCGGCCCGATGGTCTGGAGCTGGCGGTCGATCGACGACGGATTCGTCGGCAAGTTCCATTATCTCCAGCCCGACATGCGCGACTGAGGGACGCATGCAACACAGGCATGACCGCGCCGGCTGCGAGAACTCGCAGCCGGCGTTTTTCATGGCCGGACGCCCGTCGCCGACCCCTGCTGTGCAATCACCGGCGGGCGTAATCCTCGCCGGCATTGCCCGGCAGGTACTCGTCGATGTAATCCTCGCGGAGGAGAAGGTAGAACAGCCGTCCCTCGGCGTACTGGCCGCCGGCGAGGATTTCCGCGCTCGGGCCGATGCCCATGAAGATGTCCGCCCGGCCCGGGGCGCGGATCGCTCCGCCGGTGTCCTGGTCGAGCATGAACCGCAGAAAGTCCTCGCGCCGCCCGCCGAATCCGACGGTCTGCGTGTCGACGAGCACAATCCCGCCGCGCGGGTAGATGCGCTTGTCGGTGGCGAGTGACGTCTGCTCGGTCACCCGCACGCCGAGCGACCCGGCCGGCCAGTCGTCGCCGGCGTATTCGGCGAAAAACACGTAGTTCTCGTTCGCGTAGGTCAGTTCGAGGATGCGCTCGGGATGGCGACGGTAGAGCTGTTTGATGCCGGCCAGAGACAT
>SLJD01000115.1 GCA_007135295.1 Phycisphaerales bacterium | reverse complement strand
CGGAAGTCATCGACGGTCGATCGGATCAGACATGGCGGGTCCGCCCCGGCCGGACGCTCTGGCCCGGAAGGCGGCGGGTTCGCTCAACCCGGCTTCTGCAATCGCCGACATCCTCAACTGGTACCGGCCCCGCATGACCGGACCTGAAGGCGGCGGGACATCGTAGCGGATTCCCGGCGATCGTGAGCCGGTCTCGCCTCGCCCGGCGTTCGCCCAAGGACTGGTTTCCAGGCGCCGAAACGGGCCGGCCGACTCACCATCAAGTGGAGCAGACCATGACCACCCATGACCAGCCGGACCAGACGCCCGAACGGCGTGATACGGACACTGACCGCCGCGAAAGCGTCGTCGACCGGCGCAGCGGCCTCGACCGCCGATCCGACCAGTCCGGCTCGACGAACCTTGAACGACGCCGCGGCCCCGGCCGCCGACGCTCGGATTTCATGCGGTCGGCTGAGGAAGGCGAGATGACGCGCGAGCAGTACCTGTTCATCCAGGCGATCGACGTCTTCAAGCGGGTCAATGGCAAGACGTTCCCGACGTGGACCGACGTCCTCGAGGTCGTCCGAAAGCTCGGCTACCGCAAGACGATGAAGAGCGAACTGAACCTCGGCCCGCGGGCGGACGACTGGACCGAGCCGGCCGACGCGCCGAGCAACGTGAGCAAGGTCACGCCGGCCGATTCCGAAGACGAGGACGACCCCGACGCCCAAGCCGCGTAAGCGTCAGCCGAGGGCGTATCTGCTGCACGCGTTTGCGCGCGTTTCGCCATATCCACGACGGATTGCGGATGGCGTCGTGATCGGGCGAGCGCCTCGATCGTAAGCCGGCGTGCAGACGCGACGGCCGGCAGAAGCGACCGCCGGCGCACGCCATTGCATTTAACGTCCAAGACGCGTGAGTGCTTCCCGGCTCAGGCCGCTTCGGCCACCGGCTCAAACCCGTCGCAGCCGCTGATCGGCGTGACCTTCAGGTGCAGGTCCGCGTGTTTGGGGTGGCCGCACTCATCAATGTAATCCTCCGGCCCCTCGCCGTGGACCCGAATCTGCACCAGCCGTTCGGTCGGCTCATGCGTTTCGCCGAAGTGCTTGCACAACCCGCACTGGCCTTGTTCAAGCGTCATCATGGCGTGGTCTCCTGTGGGTGGTTTCTCGTTGCGTTCACCCTCCAGTATTCAATGCATCGCCGGCCGGGCCAGTGCGAAACCGTCTCAATCGCCAATCGACGATGAGAATCAATTGCCGGGCGGGCGTTTCCGAAGCTCGGCAGCCGCCGCGAACGAACGCCATGCAGCGAACCGGCGGGCCCTCTTGCTTCAAGGCCTCGGCGCGCGTGCGCGTTTGTTCAGAGATTCCGTAACACAAGCCCCCCTGAACCAACGGACCGCTCAATTTACCTTATCGGTCGATCCGCGGCTCGCTACGCGATGACTCGGGGAACCCGAGAACTGTTCCGGACGCTGTCTCGTCAGCGCGCCGCATTCAGGACAAACACCTGATGTGTTTCCAGTGAGGTTATAGCCACACTGCATGCACAACCCGACCCATTGTCGATACGCTCGAGCGAGAATCCCGGCACTGAATACAAGAATCAGAGAACAGAAAAAGTACAATGTCATATTGATCGCCATGCCTCGCCAGATCGGCATGAATGGCATGGCATGACCCGGTATCAGCGAAAAATATTGCGTGATCTGTTCTCCCTCGGGCGTCACCACGTCCAGCGAACGAGGCTCCCCCCAGGCCATGGCGCCGTGAACGTCCCCGGTGCCGACCTCCAGATAATAGTAAAGGCATTTGACAGGCCATCCGCGGGCCTCCTCAACAAGCCTCTCGCGCTCCCCGTCCTGCCCCGGCCTGACGATGCTCCAGTCGTTCGCCGGCAGATCACGGGACATTTCATCACGCTCCTCAGGACTTGGATGAAAAACGACAGTCGCACGCCGCACCCGCTCAACACCAAATCCTGAATATGATGCCCCGAGGCCTTCCGGCCCCTGTATTGTTCTTCCCATAAAATCGCGCTTGAGAAGCGGCGACTGACTGAGATAGGGACTCGCCCACGCGATGCCGACCGTCATCAACACGGCACAGCCACGCTGCAGGCGCAGAGTGACCACATCCTGCTGAATCGAATTCTGGTACGCGGCGGCAAATGTGACCGGTTCATCGTCGTCTCCACGGGCGACCACTCAACTCTCGAATTGATATAGCAAATCAATGTGTGTCAAGACTGTCGACACAAATCGGATAGTCGTCAGTCGCTTGCAGCCGGGATATGAATTGAAGAATATCTTTGGCCGTCAGCGCCGTACATGAGATCGCGACCAGATCGTACCTGATCAATTCCCTCACGACCACCGCCCAACATCGTCCGCCCGGCACGCTGCGGCCTGCCGCCGCCGGGCGTCACTTCTGCGAGCGGGCGCGGGCTGTCGCGGCCGGTCGTGCCGGCATGCACCAAAGAAAACGAACCCTTGCTGATTGCGAGGACCCGCTGCGACGGTGGGTTCATTGGAAGTTCCTGCGTTCAGCCATGGCAATCTGCTTGAATCAGCCACTCGATTCATGGCTCACCATGTTGCACCACGATAACCGCAGCATGGTTGCGCGATTGTTCAGGGATTCCACGATCAGGGAACACTGCTGGCTGCACGGTGCTCAGGACATCAGCAACACATTGGCTCGACCAGGCGCGCCGTTACAATCCGCCTCAGGAGCCTTCCCGCGTGAATCCGTCCCAATTGCGCTTGCTGACGAATCGATGGCCGTTTGATCGCGGCGTGCAGCGTGCTATGCGCCTTGTCCAGTTGATCCAGCGAAACCGAGTTGAACCGGATCAATATGAAGTTGTCCATGAACCGAGCGCATCGTTGCGGCTGGCCCTGAACCTGCACCATCGCGTGCATTGGACGATGTACTACTTCTCCCGGCCGCTGTTTCGGTCAACGCGAGCAAGCAGGGCGTATCGGTTGATCGTGCGCATGCTTCAACCGCAGGAGTTGTTCATCGACGTTGGCGCGAACTTCGGGCTCTTTGCATTGCAGATCGCACGACTGGATCCCAATCGGCGCATCATCGCGGTTGAGCCGTTGCCGGTCATTGCCGAGTCGCTCTCGCGGTCGGCCGAGGCGAGTCACTTTCGTCAGATTGCCGTCGTTCGCACTGCGCTCG
>SLJD01000231.1 GCA_007135295.1 Phycisphaerales bacterium | reverse complement strand
CGCCCGGCCACGGCCCGCCGCGCCGGCTCAGACCAGTCCGGCTCGCAGCAACAGCAGCCGCGATACCGTGAATACACCTTCCAGTCCGGCGACACGCTCGGCCGCGTCGCCGCCCGGCTGCTCGGTTCGGAACAGAAGTGGCGCGAACTGTACGACCTCAATCGGGACGTGATCGACAACCCCGATTCGGTCTCCATCGGCACCACCATCAAGGTGCCCGCCGATTGAATCTGTGAGCTGCACATCGCGGCTTGCACACCTGCACGGATGCAGGAGTGACTGTGGGCATGTTCGGTAAAATCGTGTTCATCATCTTGGCGCTTGGGGCGACGGCGTGCGCACTGCTCGTCATTCGCCAGCAGCGAATCGAACTCGCCCACGAGATGTCACAGGTCCATCAGCGGCTCATCGAACACGAGCAGACCGAGTGGCGGATGCGCAGTGAAATCGCTTCCCGCACCCGGCCGGACCACATCCGAGAAGCCATTGAACGCACCGAGGTTGCATGGAAATCAATGGAACTGCGGCCGTGGCGAGATTGGCGGACTGAAACCCGCCTCGCCCGCGATGAACCGGAACATGACCTCGGAGGGTGATCCGCATGGCGCGAACACCTGATGACCGGCTCGCTCCGACCGGCCCTCAGCAGCAACAAGCCGCCCGGCTCGATTCCTGGGCGCGGCTCCTGCTCATCGGCAGCCTGGTCGTCATGTTCGCGCTCGTCGGTCGCGTCGTTCAGCTCAAGGTCGACCCCGATCCCCGCCTTGAACCCGCCGCCGGCGGATCCACGTCCGCCCGTTCGGAACTCGCGCCGCGTGGCGACGTCCTTGACCGCCGTGGTCGTGTTATGGCCACGAGCAGTGTCGGCTACCGACTCTTCGTCGATCCGCAGGAAGTCGATGATCTCATGACCATCGCCCTTGATCTCGCTGAACTGATCAACGGCGACGAGATCGAAATCGACATGAAAATCGCTGAACGCATCGACTCACGATACGTCGTCATCGAACACCTGCTGCATGACTGGCAGGTCGCCGCCGTTCGCGATGCCGGGCTCCGCGGTGTGGGGCTCGAACCTCGACTGGTGCGGCATTACCCAAACGGTGAACTCGCCGCCGCGCTGGTCGGCAAGGTCGGCTTCGAACACACCGGCCTCAGCGGAGCCGAGCACCTGTACCAGGGGGTGCTCGACCCGGAGCGAGGCCGGCTCGAATACCTGCGCGACGCTCGCCGACGGACGCTCTGGATCGAACCCGAGGGCTACAGTCCCGGCCGGCCGGGCGAAAGCGTCCGCCTCAGCATCGACCTCGTCATCCAGGAAATCGTCGAGCGGGAACTGCAGGAGGTGGTCGAGGAGCGCAACGCAGGCGGAGGGCGCATGGTCGTCATGGACGTCCGGACCGGCGAGATCCTCGCCATGCATGACATCATCAACCACCGGGAGGGATGGTCCGATCCCATCGAAGACCCCGGCCGCGAAATCGACCCCGGCCTCGCCCGCAACCGCTGCATCGCTGATCCGTACGAGCCGGGATCCACCTTCAAGCCGTTCATCTGGGCCGTCGCGACGGAACTCGGCAAGGCGGAGCCCGATGAAACAATCGACACGCCTGACGGCATGAGCGGGCCGCACCGGACCTCGCGCGGCCGGCGCATTCGCGACGTCCGGTACTGGGGGCCGGTTTCGTGGAAGACGGTCCTCGTCCGGTCGCTCAACAGCGGCATGGCGATCGTCGCAGAACGGATGAGCCACGAACAGATGCAGCAGGCGATCGACGCGTTCGGTTTCGGGTCGCCCACGGGAGTCGGATTGCCCGGCGAAACGTCCGGCCTGATCACCGCCCCTGACAATTGGTCGCACTACACCCAGACGTCGGTCTGCATGGGCCACGAGATCGGCGTCACGCCCCTGCAGATGGTCCGCGCCTTCAGCGCCTTCGCCCGCGACGGCACGATGCCGCCGCTTCGCATGACGGCGTGGAACGAGCACGATGTGCCGTTCCGCTTCAAGAACCGCGTCATCGGCGAAGACATCGCCATGATCGCCCGCGAAGCCATGGCCGCGGTCATCAACGAAGGAACCGGTCAGCGCGCCCAGTCCGATCGGTACCAACTCTTTGGTAAGTCCGGCACCGCGCAACTGCCCCGGCGCGAAGGCGGCGGGTACCACGACGGCCGCTACATCTCCAGCTTCATCGCCGGCGCCCCGTTTGACGAGCCGCGCATCGTCGCCATCTGCGTCGTCGATGATCCCGACCGCGAACGCGGCTATTACGGCGGCACCATCGCGGGGCCGGTCGTCCGCAATGTCATCGATCAGGCGCTTAACTACCTTGGCGTCCCGCCTGAACTCGAATCGGAAGACGACGACTCGCCGACCCTCGTTCACTCCCCTTGAGTGGCCACAGTCGTGGGGGCACAGACGGCTTTCAGCAGTTGATCTCCACCTCGCGGTGGTTGTGGCTGGAGCGGTAGATCGCGTCGACGACGGCCTGCACCGTCCGGCCGTGGGTGCCGTCGGCCACGGCCGGCTTGCCATCGGCGACCACTGATCGGAACGCTTCGTGCTGATCCCGCCAAGCGGCCGGCCAGGTCGGCTCTTCCGTCACCGACAGCACGGCGTCGGCCAGCCGCCCGATCGATGTGTCGGTGATTGTGATCTGCTGGCCCCAGATGTCGAATGAACACCCGCCCTTCGAGCCGAGCACGATCACGCCGTCCGGAATCAGTCGTTCCGGAAGGTTCGCCGCCCAGGTGACGTTGAATTCGATTGAGCAGCCGCCGGCGCAGCGGATCAGTCCCGTGGCCGCGTCCTCGACGTCGAACGTCCCGGCCGGATCGGGCGGGCCGGCCCACATTTCGTCATAGATGTAGCCTTCGATCGGCGAGCCGAAGCGGCTCTCGCAGATGCCGCTGACGCGCTGCGGCTTTGGGTGGCCGAGCAGATGCAGCGCGAGGTCGATCACGTGTACGCCGATGTCAATCAGCACGCCGCCGCCCGACTCGCTGCGCGTTGTGAACCATTTGCCGAGTCCCGGAATGCCCCGTCGGCGGTAGAGCATCGCCTTGATGTGATAGATCTCGCCGAGCCGGCCCGACTCAATCAACGATCGCACCATCGCGACGGCGGGGGCAAAGCGGCAGACGAAGCCGATCTGAAGCGGCACCCCCGCT
>SLJD01000407.1 GCA_007135295.1 Phycisphaerales bacterium | reverse complement strand
CGTCCTTGGGACATATTCCGTCTTCCTTGGGACATTTTCCGTCGTCCTCGGGACATATTCCGCCGTCCCTGGGACATATTCCGTCGTCCTCAGGACATATTCCCGAGTCCCCGGCAGTCGTGCAACTTTGATTCTGTAAGTCTGTCCATTGGGGTCCATCGGGGTCCATCGGGATGGGGGGATGGCGGCGCGGCGGGGTCATCCGTCCGCGGGCGCCCGCCAGCAGACGAGACTTGTCCCTTTGATGTGCGTCAGGCCGAGGTCGTGTTCGTCCTCGAGCTCGTGGAGCGCCTGCGTCACGCCGTCCCACACGCCGTAGTCGTGCCAGATGATCACGCCGCCGGGCCTGACGAGGCGCCGGGCGGTCGCGGAGTCGCATCGCGCGTATTCATACGCATGGGAACCGTCGACGAAGACGAGCGAGCACACGGCCGCGTAGGGGTCATCGTTGAACGTCGCGGAATCGCCGTACTGCTGCTCGACGCGGGTCTTCAGCGACGGGAAGCGATCGACGGCTTCGGCGATGCGGCCGCCGGAGACGGGTTTGTCGATGTACTTGCGTTCCTTGCTGACGACCTCGTGCCGGGTCGGCGTCTCGGGCGGCAGGTCAAGCGTGACGACGCGGCACGATTGGGGCGCGTTCAGCGCCAGGTTCAGGGCGGTGCGTCCATCGAACGTGCCGATCTCGAACAGGACCGTCTCCGGCGGGCAGTCGGCGGCGAATCGAGCGAGGATGCTCAGCTCGCTCAGCCGGACGTTCCCGCTGCGGTGTTCCGGTTCGTGCAGATGAACCGGCCGGGCGGGCGTGCAGGCGCGCCATGACGCTGCGGGCAGGCGCATCGGCCCGGCGGTGTTGGCCGGCTTGCCCCGCAGGCGACGCGAGGCCGTCCGGACGCGGCGGCTGAGCATCGATGCGGGGAGATGAATTTCCGTCGAATAGAAGCTGAGCAACCGGGATGGGATGTTCATGGCACTCCCTTCAGGACTGCGGGGCGGGAGCCGCTGCGCTGGCTGGCCGGCGAAGAAGGCCGGCCGGGCCGTTCTACGACTCGCGCAGCGTCTTGAGTTCCGCCTCGATGGTTTCGATTTCACGTTCAAGTCTCGCGAGCTCGCCGGCGTCATCGGGCTGTTTGCGCGCGTTGGCGGCGAGCTGGCGAAGCTTCTGAAGCTTCTCATTGAGCACCTGAACGCGCTTTTTCGTTCGTTTGTCCATCAAACATGCCTTGTACGCAATGCGCCGTCATCATACCTCGGACCGGGTCCGCCTCGCCCCGCACCATTGGCGTGAATCGGTCGCGTCAGCCCTTGAGGACGATGCGCTGCGGGCCGCCGATCGGAAGCGATGATGCGTCGGCGCCAGCGGGGCAGAGCGACTTCCCGTCGCGCAGGGAGGTCAGGAATGCGCGCAGATCATCGCGCTGTTCTGACGGCAGCTCGCGCAGATCGACGCTCAAACGTTGCCGGCCCATCAGCAGTTCAAGCGTTCGGCCGTGCCACTCCACTGACGAGACGGCCTTCCAGGCGATCGCATAATGAGCAAGGCCTTCCCAGCCGTATCGGATGCCCTGGTGGTCGATGGCCAGGTACTGCTCATGCTGATGCGACTGGTCTGCGAGGTGACGGCGTGACCGACGTCGTTCAAGCCAGCGTGCGCCGGCAGCGATTGCCACAGACGCCGCATACAGCCCGCCGGCAGGCCCGACCGACCCCTGGAAGCGGCCTTGGGCGACGGTGACGGTGGAATCAAGATAGATAACAATGGGAATCGAAATGATGGCCAGGGTCGGCCAGAACCGATCGGTCAGGTCGAAGACCGGCCGAACCATCCGCTGCTGCATACGACTGGTGACGTATATGTCGAGCTGGTCGGCCATGACAAAGACCCCTGCCGCCGGTGTTGAAACGTGCCGGCGATGCTGCGTTTTTCGCATCATATCGTTCGATAGAATGTCGGCAACGCGGTCTCATCCGGCGTGGGCATATTACTCGGCCCAGCGTGTTCGTTTCATGGTGAGTCGAACCTCAGGTTTCGCCGGCCGGCACCTCCGGCCGGAGGCGGCCGACGACGCGGGGGCGCCAGGGGAACGCGTCGGCGACGTCCCTGAGTTCGCCGATCGTGACGCGTTTGATGCGGTCGAGCTCTTCGTCGAGCGGCCGGTACTCGCCGAGGTACGTCCAGAGCTGGCCGAGGCGGCGCATCCGGCCGGCCGGCCGCTCGCCGTGCAGCGTCGCGGCGGTGGCGACCTTGTTGCGCACGCGTTCGAGGTCGTCTTCCTCGATGGAATCGACGAACGCATCGATTTCCTGAAGGAGGATGCGTTCAACCTCGTCGGCGGACTCGGGCGGGCAGGAGAAGTAGATGAACTGCTCGCCGATGCTGTCGCGGCCTTCGTACTGGGCGAAGGCGTCTTCGGCAAGGCCGGTGTCGACCAGCGCCCAGTACAGCCGCGAGCCGTCGGCGTCGCCGAGGATCTGCCCGAGCATGCTCGCGGCGTAGCGGCGGTCGTCCTGCACCCACGGGCCGGGCGAGATCATCAGTTCGTAATGCCGGTTGATGCGGCCGGATTCGATCGCGAACGCTTCGGAATCCGGCAGGTCGGGCGCGGCCGAGGCGCGGCCGGGCCGGGTCGTCGGCCACGAACCGCACCACCCGTTGATGCGTTCGACCATGCGGTCGAAGTCGAGGTTGCCGGCGAAGGCGATGACGGTGTTGTCCGCGGAGTATCGCTGGTCGAAGTACGCCTGCATCTGCTCGCGCGTGAGGTCGCCGACCGTCTGCTTCGTGCCGAGCACGCGGTGGCCGAGCGGGTCCCGGCCGTAGTACTGCTCGAGCGTCTGTTCATAGAGCGCCCAGAACGGGTAGTCCTCGTACATCGCGATCTCTTCGAGGATGACGTTCTTTTCCGTATCGAAGTCATCGGGCCGAAGGGCGGGGCGCATGATGTCGGCGAGGATCTCCGAGCCGGCTTCCAGATGCTCGGGCAGCATGTGAGCCCAGAACGCGGTCAGCTCGTTCGAGGTGAACGCGTTGTGGTTCGCGCCGAGGGTGTCGAAGTCGCGGTCGACCGCCTCGCCGTCGCGCGTCGCCGAGCCCTTGAACATCATGTGTTCGAGGAAGTGGCTGACGCCCATGAGTTCCGGCTGCTCATCGCGGGCGCCGGTGCGGACGAAGAAGCCCGCCGCCGCGGTCGGCACCG
>SLJD01000351.1 GCA_007135295.1 Phycisphaerales bacterium | reverse complement strand
GGATTACGAGGCCCTGCTCGACGCGGGCAGCGAGGCGTACCGCTCACTGACGCCGGAGATGCTCACATCGATCTGTCGCACCTCGTGGCTCACGCCCGAAAATGAACCGTGATTCGTATAATGTCTTTCCTGAGCCACCTGAGGGCTGATGTAAATGCCCGGGGCCTCGGTGAAGATGGGACTGGCCCGCTCGCCTGCTTCGCTGAGCGTATAACCGGCGGGTTCACTGAGATCCCACCGTTCGGCCCATTGCTCGGCGTCATCATCGCGGTCGAAGTGAAAGATGTACATTACCTCGCCCTCAAGGATCCGGACCCCTTCGGCAAATGACTCGACGTCATCGGGGGACGTGAACATGTAATGCACGCCATGCCACGCCGCGATTAATCCATCATGATCCGGGTCCACATTGGCGCCGTGCTCAGCAAGGGCCTGCCCCTGCTCGTGCGGATCGGCGGCGACAATACAGGATTCGATCGGGCAGTTCGCTGATATTCGTCCCGGCGAGGTCGATCCGCACCAGTTCGTGCGGCTCTGGCTGTTGGGACTCCTCATCGGCGGACAGTGCCACTTCCTCGCAGCCGCTCAGCATACTCCCCAGAACGCCCGCTGTTACAACGAGTGCCATCCACGGAGCAAAATGATTGCCCCGCCGGTGTCGTGATTGCCATTGACTGATGAGACACCGGAACAATAACAACTGTGCGGCGTGATGCATCTGCCGATCGGAGAGGTTGAACCACTTCGCCAGAAGCAGACATTTGAGCATCGCGATCGGCGGCCACACCGGTCGGCCCTCGCCGCGGGCGCGATACTCCGGCAGGCGCAGTACCGGTCGGGTGAGCTTCTCCCACGGTACGGCGGCGTCAAGTCGCTCAAGCAGTTGCGAGGTGCGCGGCCCGCCGGATTCACTGGTCAGGCCTTCGTCGAGGGCGGGGGCGGTGTTCTTGCGCTCAGCCATGGCGGTCTCCTTGATTCAGCCACGTGGTTCAGGGCCTGCCATGTCGTACCAAGATAACCGCAGTGCGATTGCGCGATTGTTCACCTTGCCGGCTCTATGGAAGTGAACATTGCTCGGGTGTCAAACGATACGATTCCGGTATATCTTGATGAGCGGAGAGCATGGTTGAGTCTTCGCAGGTTGGTTACGGCTGGGCGTCGCGGAGTCGGTCGGCCTCTTCGGTGACGGTGTCGTAGACGCTGGCGAGCAGTCCCGTGATCGGGAAGCGGCCTTTCAGCGGTGACGGGCCGAGCCGGCGGAGCAGTGCGTGCGAGACGTGCTGCGGCGGGGGCGCGTGCTCGAGTTGAACGAGTTCCGGGCCGCTCCGCCAGTATTCATCGACGCAGAGTTCCAGCGGCCGGGCGGCGAGGACCTCATCATCGAGCGCGACGGACGCGTGCGCCGCGGCGACGCCGTGCGTCTGCATTGTTCGGGCGTGATCAAGCCGCTCCCGGAGTTGTTCGACCGTCTGACCGCGCCATTCGAGCATCAGAAACGGCCGCTCACTGAACCGGTCGATCAGCAGGAAAGCGGCGGCGGCGATGTGTTTGCATGGTTCATCGGCCGGGCAGGTGCATGCCGCGCCGGGTTCAGCCGGCATGAGCGAGACGCCGTGTCGTTCGAAAAGGTCGGCGAGATCATCGGGCCATTCGCCGTGGTGCAGTTTGACGCTGTACAGCGCTTCGCCAGCCATGTCGCCGATGACGGACTGCCACTGCACTTCGTCGATGACCGGCGCCGTGATCGTGACTTCATACGGCTTGGCGGCGCGGCCCTGGACGCGGGCGCGGATCGTGCCGGCCTCGACGTCCAGTGTCTTGATCTGCCCGAGTCGGGCGTACTCGAAGCCGGCTTCGCGCTCATCGGCATCGACGAGTTCGGCAAGCCACCGGCCGAACGCCCGGGCGGGCCAGAGCAGTGACGTGGCATGCTGGCGGCCGGAGAGCTTGAGCCCGTGTCGCACGCGGCGCGGCGCTGTCGGCCGCCGGTTGGACTGGTCGCTGGCCGCGTTGAAGTTCCCCGGCGCATTTGAAGACGTTCTGTTCACGTCTCAAGCTCCATCGCAGACTGGCGCAGCGTCAACAGGTCGCGAAGCTGGCCGGTCGACAGTTCGGTCAGCCATTCCTCGCCGGAACCGATGATGTTCTCAGCCAGTTCGGTTTTCGTCTCGATCATCTGGTCGATGCGCTCTTCCAGCGTGCCCTGGCAGACGAATTTGTGAACGTGCACGGCCTGCTTCTGGCCGATGCGATAGGCGCGGTCGGTGGCCTGCTTTTCAACCGCGGGGTTCCACCAGCGGTCGAAGTGGAAGACGTGATTCGCCGCGGTCAGGTTCAAGCCGAGCCCGCCGGCTTTCAGGGACAGAATGAACACGGGGTGCCGGCCGTCGGCGGCCTGGAAGCGGTCGATCATCTCCTGCCGCTTGGCCTGCGGCGTCCCGCCGTGCAGGAACAGGGCGTTGCAGTCGAGCTCTTCCTGGATCATCGTCGAAAGCAACTGGCCCATCTGGCGGAACTGCGTGAAGACAAGCGCCTGATCGCCCTCGGCGAGGACTTCTTCGAGCATGTCGAGCAGGCGGCGGCACTTGCCGGATCGGTCGGCGAGGGGTTGAACGTCGCTGAGATCCGCGGCCTCGACGGGGGGCGCGGCTTCGCCATT
This sequence comes from Phycisphaerales bacterium, assembly GCA_007135295.1. Taxonomy (GTDB): domain Bacteria; phylum Planctomycetota; class Phycisphaerae; order Phycisphaerales; family SM1A02; genus SLJD01. The sequence goes on along the minus strand of SLJD01000351.1, from coordinate 538 downwards.
CTTCCCGGGCTTCCCGGTGTCGGTGCGGCTGTCCTCGACGGCGCGGAGCAGTTGCACTGGATGATTGCAGACCTGTTTGAGCTTGACGAGCGTTGACAGCACCATGCCGCGACGCTGCATGCCTTCGGTCTCTTCGACGCGGTCAAGCAGCCGGCTGACGATCTGTTCATAAAGCTCGGCCTGCTCGGCTGTGAGGGTGGCGAAGGCCTTGGTTTCCATGCAATCCGGCAGGTCGTCGATAACCGTGGGGTCGGATTTGAGGCGTCGGAGAATAAATGGCCGCACAATGCGGCGGAGCCGGGCGGCATGGGCGGGGTTGCGGTGCCGCTCGATCGGCAGGCCGAACCGCCGCCGGAACTCGCTGCGCGGCCCGAGGTAGCCGGGATTGCAGAAATCCATGATCGACCACAGTTCGCTCAGCCGGTTCTCCACCGGTGTGCCGGTCAGCGCGATCCGTCGCGACGACGAAAGACTGCGGATTGATTGGGCCTGCTTGGTCGGCGGGTTCTTGATGTACTGCGCTTCGTCGAGCACGATC
>SLJD01000295.1 GCA_007135295.1 Phycisphaerales bacterium | reverse complement strand
TCTGGCAATGCCCCTGACTCACCCGACACGACGCCGTTGCCTGACGACCACCCGCAACGCGACGCCTGACCTGCCGGATGAAGGATGACGCCCCGCCATGGCCAGCCCCCCCCACGCAGACCCCCGGTTCGACGCGCTGCTCGCGTACATCGAGGATGAACTCGACCCCGCCTCGCGTCGCGCGATCGACGAACAACTGCAAAGCGACCCGCGGCTGGCGGCGGCGATCGAGGCGATGCGGCAGGATCGCGACGGTTTGCGGTCGATGCCCGAACCGGACCTGCCTGAAGACCTGATCGAGTCGCTCGAACCGCTGCTCGCCCGGCCGATGCTCATGGAACCGCCCGGAGCCGCCCGCCGCCGGCAGCAGCCGGCGCGCTGGCCGAAGTACGCCGCCGCGGCGACTGTGGCGGCGCTCGTAGGCGGCGCGGCGTTCGGCGCGTGGTTCACGGGCCTCGTCGACGGCGAGCAGATCCGCACCCACGCCCGGGCGTGGGCGCCGTGGGTCGATGACGGTCCGGCGACCGGCGGCCCGGCGGGCGAGCGGATGGATGAGAACGACCGGGGCGCGCCAACCGATGGCGCCGATCAATGGCCCGGTGCCGATGCGCTCGCGGTCGACGGCGGCGGGCCGGTGCATCACCTCGGCCCGGACGCGGCGTGGCCGCTGCCGGCCGGGCCCGGCGGCGGGTCGGAACGCGGCGCCCCCGACGCCCCGGGCTTTCGCAGTGCGGACGTCGTACTCGTCATCGCCTCGGACGACCCGCAGCGGATCACCGACGACCTCGTGGCCATCGCCGGTCGCGTCAGCGGGCCGGTGGCGCTGGTCGAGAACTTCAGTTACGACGAGGCCGAGCGGCTGGGCATGGCGGCGCTGGCGCAGTCGGCCCGGCAGCGGGCGGCGGAGCGGACGCGTGCCCGATCGGAGAGGGCCGGTTCAGAGAGGGCTGGATCGGGGCGAGTCGGCGGATTGACCATGCCGGACGATCGGCGAAGCCGCGGCCCGGAAACCGATCCGAAGATCGACGCGGGGAAGGTCAGCGAACAACTGCTCGGCGCGCCGGAGCACGCGCCGGACCTCGAGCAGCAGCTTGTCTTCTCCGAGTCCGGGGCGGCGCTGACGATCAGCGTGCCTGCCGGCCGGCTCGGCGAGGTGCTTGCGGCGATCGACCGGCACGACGCATGCCGGACGTGGCTGCGCCCGGCGGAAGTTGAGGGGGACGGCGAGGGGGACGGCGAGGTGGACGGCGAGCCGGCGAGCCCGTCGGCGACCTGGCTTGAAGGCGGCCGGCGCCTGCGCGGCCTGCTTGCCGGCCTGCCGGACGACGCGATCGTGCACCTGCCCGTCGCCGTCACGCGCGAGCCGTGACCACCTGCATATGCACTGCATATCCGGCGCGGGCCGGTTCCGGCATGCGCCTGCGTCCGCGCAGCGGTTCATGCATCGCGCCGCCGCGCGGTAACGCGCTTCGTTTCGTAAGCGGCATTCAGCGCCGCCGCCACACGGAATTTCAGCGCAGAAGCGTACGAACCCTGGGCGCGTCCTGACGCGGCCGCCGCGCGTTGTGGCGGCGCGTTGTCGATGCGCGGCGTGCCATGCCGTTGACGGCGCGGCGAACGGTGTTCATAGTGTGCACTGCGGGGCCGAGGGGAACAAGCGGAGGCAACACGTGTCTTCAATGCCCGGCCGGGGAGCAGCATTCCCCGGTTTTGTTCTGCACGGCCTGGCCGCCCCTGAACCCGATCCTGAACCCGATCCTGAACACAATCTTTGAACACAAACTTTGAACACGATTGAACGCACCACCATGTTGACGATGAATCGAATGATCGCCTGCCTGACCGTCGCGCTGACCGTGGTCAGCATTGCCGTCTCCAACGCGGCGGCGGAGAAGAAGCCGCTGTCGCGGATGGACGTCTTTGACCTGCAGTACGTGCAGGACCCGCGCATCTCGCCGGACGGCGAGCGGATCGTCTACCGCCGCCGGGCGATGGACATCATGGAAGACCGCCGCACATCCCGGTTGTGGATGATCAATGCGGACGGAACGGAGCACATCAAGCTGACGAATCGCGAGGTTGACGAGATGTCGCCGCGCTGGTCGCCGGACGGCACGCGCATTGCGTTTCTCAGCGAGGACGAGACGCACGGCCGGCAGATCTTCGTTCACTGGGTCGATGAAAACCGCACGACGCGCATCACGCAGATGGAGAAGTCGCCGGGCGGCCTGTCGTGGTCGCCGGACGGCCGGTCCATCGCGTTCACATCGCACGTGCCCGAGTCGCAGCCACGACTCGTCGACCCGCCGAAAAAGCCCGAAGGCGCGAACTGGGCCGACCCGCCGCGCGTGGAGACGCGGCTCAACCATGAATCCGACGGCGACGGGGTGCTCGACTACGGCTATTCGCACCTGTTCGTCGTCAACGCCGACGGCGGCCGGGCCCGGCAGGTAACCTCGGGCGATTACCACCATTCGAGCCGGCCGGCGTGGACGGAAGACGGGTCGAAGCTGATCTTCTCGGCCAACCGCCGCGATGATTACGAACACGAGCACCGCGACAGCGAACTGCACTCGGTCGATGTGGAGACCGGCGAGATCACGCAACTGACCGACCGGTACGGCCCGAACCGCAATCCCGTCGTCTCGCCCGACGGCCGGCAGGTCGCGTACGTCGGCTTCGAGGATCAGATGCAGACGTTCCAGGTCACGCGGCTGTACGTCATGGACATCGACGGCACGAACGATCGGGAGATCGAAACCGGCCTCGACCGGTCGATCCGCGACCTCGCGTGGGATGAGAACGGCGAGGGGCTGTACGTCCAGTACGAAGACCACGGCAACACGAAGATCGGCCACACGACGCTCGACGGCGAAACGTCGGTCGTCGCTCATAATCTCGGCGGGGCGAGCGCCGGCGGCCGGCCGTACGGCGGGGGCGACTTCACCGTCGCCAACGACGGCACAATCGCGATGAACCAGACGCGGCCGCACCACCCCGGCGAGCTTGGCGTGACGCATCGCGACGAGGGCGAGACGCGACTGCTGACCAATCTCAACGGCGACCTGCTCGGCCGCCGCACCCTCGCCGAGGTCGAGGAGGTCTGGTACACGTCGTCGGTGGACGGGCGTGAGATTCAGGGCTGGATCGCCAAGCCGCCGAATTACGACCCGGAGAAGACCTATCCCCTGCTCGTGG
>SLJD01000078.1 GCA_007135295.1 Phycisphaerales bacterium | reverse complement strand
GCGGTTCGCGTTCTCCGGCGGGGCATGGCTGTTGCTGTGCCGCCGGGCGTGTGATGTCCATTTGCGACGGGCCGGGCCAGTTTGGCGGCTGCGTTTGCCATGCAACAGGTGAGTTCATGACTGACGGCAGGATTCGAATCCGTATGGAAGCGTACGATCATCAGGCGCTGGACGTTTCAGCGCAGGAGATCGTTGATCATGCCAAGCGCACCGGCGCTCGTGTCGCGGGGCCGATCCCGCTGCCGACGCGCCGTGAGGTCTACACCGTCAACCGCAGTACCTTCAAGGACAAGAAGTCGCGCGAACAGTTCGAGATCCGCACGCATAAGAGGATCATCGACATTACGGATCCGAATGCCCGCACGGTGGAAGCGCTCAACCGCCTTGTGGTCCCGGCTGGCATCTTCGTGAAGATCAAGGCGTAATGGAGTGTGTGGAAGCGGTCGAGTACGGAGCGGCCGCTTTTTGCTTTTCGGGTAGTTTGTCAGGCACTTTCGATTGCTCGACGTTTGGAATGTTCCGGTCACGTGGGCCGCTCGCCGGCCGACCCCTGGCCGCCAAGGAGTTCAAGGCCGATGCCCGCAGCATTGCTCGGTAAAAAAGTCGGGATGACCCGGTACTACACGGAGGATGGCGCGAACATCCCCGTCACGGTCATCGAAGCCGGACCGTGTCCGGTCACACAGGTCAAGACGACCGATCGTGACGGCTATGCGGCGGTGCAGTTCGGCTACGACGACGTCAAGCCCCGCCGGTCGACCATGCCGATCATCGGTCATGATGCCAAGGCCGGTACCGGGCCGAAGCGAACGCACAAGGAGGTCCGCCTCGACAACGATGCGGACGCTGAAGCGTACGAGCCCGGCCAGTCCGTCGACGTCAGCGTGTTCGAGGGCGTCATGTTCGTCGACGTCACCGGCACGAGCAAAGGCAAGGGTTTTCAGGGGGCAATGAAGCGGCACAATTTCCGCGGACTCGAAGCGACGCACGGCGTGGAGCGCAAACACCGCTCCCCGGGTTCGATTTCGAGCCACGGCACGAACCTCGGTACGGGGCCGAAGGTCAAGAAGGGCAAGAAAATGGCCGGCCACATGGGCGATGAGCAGGTGACCGTCCGTAGTCTGGACGTCGTCGCCGTTGATCCGGAGCGGAATCTGCTGCTTGTCAAGGGGCCGGTGCCGGGACCGAACAACGGGACGCTGTTTATCCGTGAGGCAAAGCGTTTGCATCGGAGCAAAGCACGCCAGGCCGCCGGCGGCTGAATGCCGGAGGTCGTGCAGGCCGTCAGCCGCAAGCCGGCAGGCGGAACCGCACGGTCACGACAAGTGTTTTGATGTTGCCGAGTCAATCCCTGCCCGACGGCGCGTAAAGCCGCGGGAGGGTGAGGCGAAGACAGACGGCTGAGCCGTCAGGTACGAAGACGATGATTGAACTGCCTGTCTACAACAAGCAGGGCGAGCAGGTTGATACGCTCGCTGTCGACGAAGGCCAACTGGGCGGCGACGTTCGCCCGGATCTGCTCAAGCAGGCCTACGTCATGTTCCACGCGAATCGACGTCAGGGGTCCGCCCGGACGAAAAGTCGCGGCATGGTCGAGGGCTCGACCCGGAAGCTCTACCGACAGAAAGGAACCGGCCGGGCCCGGATGGGCGCGGTGCGGACGAATCTGCGGCGGGGTGGCGGCGTGGCGTTCGCGAAAACGAAAACCCACGAGCAGTACCGCAAGGACATGCCGAAGAAAATGCGGCGTCTGGCGAATCGCAACGCGCTGCTCGCGAAACTGGTGGATCAGGAAGTCAAGTGCGTTGACGACTTGGAATTTTCCGAGCCGAAGACGCGCCAGTGCCGCGAGTTGCTCGAGACGCTCGGTGTCGACCGGACGTGCCTGATCGCCCTTGATCCCACCAATCGCAGCGCGGCGTTGTCGGCCCGGAACCTGCCGACGGTCGACACGATCCGCATTGATCAGCTCAACGCCTTCGACCTGCTCAACCACCGGTACCTCGTCGTCGACCGGGCGTCCCTCGAAGCGTTCCTGGATGGTTCGCTCTGGGAGCGGGTCGATGAGCAGGCCGGCGAAACGGCGAAGGAGGTCGCGTAAATGCTTTCCACGACGATCATTCAGAAGCCGCTGATCACCGAGAAGGCGACGTTCACCTCCAGCGAGTTCAATCGCTTCGCCTTCAAAGTGGACAAGCGGGCAACCAAGCCCGAGATCAAGCGGGCGATTGAAGAGTTGTACAACGTCCGGGTTCTCCGCGTCGCCACGCAGTTCCGTAAAGGCAAGGTCCGGCGGACGCGGTTCGGCTATCGCGAGGAGCCGACGTTCAAGCGGGCGATCGTGAAGGTCCACCCGGAGGATCGAATCGAACTGTTCTGAGCGAACGCTCGGCGAAGGAAGATGGATCAGACAGTACCGATGGGCCGGTCGGCCCGGGATGAAGTGAATCATGGCTATTCGAGTTTATAAACCGACGACCAACGGCCGGCGCGACGCCTCGGTCAACCTCAAGAGCGAGGTGACCAAGCAGCGTCCGGAGAAGAGTCTGCTTCGCCCGCTGAAGAAGAAGGGCGGCCGCAACGCCCAGGGCAAGATCACCGTCCGCGGCCGGGGCGGCGGGCACAAGCGCCGGTATCGCAGCATCGACTTTCGCCGCCGCCACGATGACGTGACGGCCCGTGTCGTCGGCATTGAGTATGATCCGAACCGCACCTGCCATATCGCTCTGCTCGAGTACGCTGACGGCACGAAACGGTATATCCTCGCACCGCGCGGCCTGACCGATGGCGACGAGGTCATCAGCTCGAATTCAGCGGTCGAGCCGAAAACCGGCAACTGCATGCCGCTTCGGCATATACCTACGGGCCTGACGGTGCATAACATCGAGTTCGAGCCGGGCAAGGGGGCCAAGCTCTGCCGCTCGGCCGGATCGTCGGCCCGGCTGACGAACAAAGAAGGCCGGTGGGCGACGCTCGTGCTGCCGTCAGGCGAAATCCGTCAGGTTTCGCTCGAGTGCCGGGCAACGATCGGTCAGCTCGGCAACACCGATCATCAGAACGTCAAGCTCGGCAAGGCCGGGCGGAATCGCTGGCGTGGTCGGAAAGGCAAGGTGCGCGGCGTCGCCAAGGACCATTCGGTCCACCCGCTGGGCGGTGGCGAGGGCCGTTCAAAGAGCGGTCGGGCGCCCGCGAGCGCCTCGG
>SLJD01000321.1 GCA_007135295.1 Phycisphaerales bacterium | reverse complement strand
CCATCCTCGGCGCGATGGAAGTCTCGCAGGAAGGCGACATCGCCAACTGGATGATTCCCGGCAAGATGGTCAAGGGCATGGGAGGCGCGATGGACCTCGTCGCCGGCGTTAAGAAGGTCGTCGTCATGATGGAGCACTGCAACAAGAAGGGCGAGCCGAAGATCATCCCCGAATGCACGCTGCCGCTGACCGGCCTGCGCTGCGTGAACATGATCATCACCGACCTCTGTGTGCTTGAGATGAACGATCAGACCCGCCGCTTCCGCCTGACTGAACTCGCCCCCGGCGTTACCGTCGAGTCCGTGCTCGAAAAGACCACCGCGGAAATCGAAGTCGCGGAGAACGTCGCAGCGGTCACCGGATGACATACGAAACGAGGCGTCACGTGACAGCATTCCGGCGTTGTCGTTCGTAGAGAAACACCGCGGCGCTTGTGGCGACGTTGAGCGACGGCACGCCCGTAGCCATGGGAATCTCCGCCAGGTGATCGCAGGCATCTATCGCCTGTTGCGACAGACCGTCCGCTTCGGAGCCAAACAGCAGCGCCACGCGTTTGCCGATCGGAACATCCCAGAGCGGCTGTGCGATGTCGACCGATTCGGCGCCAATCACCGACATCGACCACTGCTCGCGGAGCTGACGCAGGTCGGCCGGCCAGTCGCGGCTGACGGCCCAGGGGATCGACAGCGTGTGCCCGGCGGAGACGCGGATCGACTTGCGGTACAGCGGATCGCAGCACGTTGGATCGAGGACCACACCATCCACGCCGAACGCCGCCGCATTGCGGAACAGTCCGCCCATGTTGTCAACGTTCGTCAAGCCTTCCGCGATCAGCAGCGTGCACGGTGTCGTGTCCCTCAAGTGACCGATCGCGGCGTCGAGGGTGATCTCTTGCGGCTTCGGGCGATATCCGGCCGCCAGCGCCCCGCGGTGAATGTGAAAACCGGCGATTTCGCTGATCTGATCGACGTCAGCAAGGTACACCGGCGCGTCGAGGCCGCTCGCTTCGATGTCGTCCCGGAGCCGTTCAAACTTGCCCGGACTGAGCAGCAATGAATGCAGTCGCTGCGGCGTGCGGAGCAGGCGACGGATGACGAGTTCCGATTCGGCCATGAACAGCCGGTCCCGGCCACGCAGATCCTTGTCCCGCACATCGCGGTACGGCTCGAGACGCGGATCGTCGAGCGAATCAATCACGATCGGGGTGACAGGCATGACCCGCAGGATACACGCGGAGCGGCATGCACCCAGTCGCACACGGGCGAGGTTTTCGGTCGCCACGCTTGCGTTTCCGCCCGGGGGATCGGATTATGACGGCATGAGCGATTCATCGATCCCGCGCACGCGACTGCCGGACGCCCGGGAGTTCCCCCGATTCGCCGGCGTGCCGACGTTCTGCCGCTTTCCACTCATTGATGACGTTGATCCGGCGCATCAGCCGGTGGACTGGGCGGTGTATGGCATCCCGTTTGATGGCGGCGTGACGTACCGGCCGGGAGCGCGATTCGGCCCGCGCGCGATCCGCGAGGCGTCGGCGTACGTCAAGCCGTACCACCTCGAACACGACATCAACATTGCTGAGACACTCTCGCTCGCTGACGCCGGGGACAGCCCGGTCCGGCCGTATTCCTGCGAGGACACGGCTGATGTCGCCGGCCAGCATGCGGAGTCGATTGGCGATCCATCGCATACCAGACTTCTCGCAGTCGGAGGCGATCACTCCATCGCCTACGCGAACCTTCACGCCACGTGGCGGCGGATGGGCCGGCCGGAAAAGGGGCTGGCCATGCTCCACTTCGACGCCCACCTCGACACGGCCGGGCCGATCTGGGGGCACACGTGGACCCACGCATCGCCGTTCCGACTCGGCATAGAGCACGGCTTGATCGACCCGCAACGATTCTTCTCCATCGGCATCCGCGGGCCGCTGAACACGGCCGACGATCTTGCCTACGGACGGGAGCACGGCATCGAGATCGCGACGGTCGAAGACATCCGACTTCGCGACGGGCGGGAACGGCTTCGCGCATTTCTCAGTCGCCTCGACAACGCCCCGGTCTATCTCACGTTCGACATTGACTGCGTAGATCCATCCGCGGCACCGGGCACGGGCACGCCTTGCTGCGGCGGCCTTCACGCCGGCGAAGTGTTCGAACTGCTCCGCGCATGCGCCGGGATGAACCTCTGTGGCGCGGACGTGGTTGAAGTGTTGCCCGATCGCGATCCGGCCGGCGTGACGGCGCTGCTCGCATCACACGTGATTTTCGAGATACTCGCCCTTGCAGCGATGCATCGGCGTGCGACCGGTTGACAAACGGCGTCGCCGTTGCGCCACGGTCAGTCGTCAAAGACCGTGGCCCACAGCCGCGCCAGTTCATCACCTTCAAACTTGCACAAGCAGTCGGAGCAGGACAGACGACTGCTTGACGCAGCCATCAACCGCAGGCAGCATGGGCACACGCATGGCGAATCAGCGACGAGCCGTTTCAGCCGGGCTTGATGCACGAGATTTTCTGCCCACATCGCCGCCGGCACGAGGGCCAGCCCGCCGAACAGCAGGGCATACGGCGGACCTGTCGAGCCGATGGCCGGTTCGCCGGTGAGCACCATCCAACCCAGTGGTACGGCCCCGGCTGCGATCGCGACTCCCGCGGTCAGCGGCACCAAGCGCCCGTGACGCCACAGCCCGGCCGCTAGCCGCCAGTGAAATCCTGCGACCGTTTCATGAAACGCCGCCCAATACCACCGCAGGCCGTCTGCATCCGACCGCCGCCCGCATTCCGGGCAGCGATCGCTCAAGCCGGTCCGCAGGTCGTACCCGCAGTTCGGGCAGACAAGTCCGTCACGCGCCGCGAGCCGGCGTCGCACGATGTTCCGCTTGTACACGAATTCATAGCCCGCCAGTACGATAATCAGCACCATGGTGGCGAAGGGGACGATGCCCGTGGCGCGTGTGATGCCGCCGAGCACGGACGTGACGAGCAGGATGTCCGCGATGACCGACGCGACGAGCAGGCCGTACGCGACACCGATCAACGCCCGCCAGCATGTTCCGCCGTCGAGGCGGCCGGGCGAGGAAACCCAAGCCGTTTCCGACGACTCCCACGACTCACCGGCCGGTGCGCGAACGGACGCTTCAGAAGTTGCTTTCATGGCAGGCCTCCTCGACTGAATCCGGCTGAGACCGCGGGGCGGTTCCACAGAGGGCCGTTGTCCGGTCGGGCACATCGGCGTTTGCGAGGGCTTCCAGGGCGTGGCGCACACTGTCGGGACTCAGTCGCCAAGCATGCGCAACTCATCGCGGAGAATGGCGGCAAGTTCGTAATTCTCCGCATCGAGGGCGGCCCGCAGCCGCTCGCGTTTCTCGATGCGTTCGCTCATCGGCAGCTTCGGCACAAGTGCATCGCGCATGCCCCGGAGCAATTGGACTTCGTTGGCGTTTTCAAACCGGTCGCCGGCGCCGGCCTCGTCAAATACAACACGAAGCTCGGCCAGGCCGCTGTCGATCGCGGACAGGGCATGCTTGGGCTGGTCGGCGGCGATCGCCTGCTCCGCCCGGCTTCGCGTGCGCATCGTGATGATGTGCGGGCGGAACTGTTCGAGGACGGCCCGGTCGGTTTCTGTTTCGCCGAACGCCCGGCAGAGATCGAGCACGGCGAGGTTGCGCGTTGTGTCTTCGATGACCCCGTCATGGTCGCCGATCGCGAACCGGCCGACGTACCGGTGGTAGTACTGGACGGCTTCTTCTCGGAGCCGACGGCATTCCTCGGAGCTGAGGACGAAGCCGTTCTCCGAGCCGTTTTCCTGCCGGTACGCATCGAGTCGGGCCAACTCGTATTCGAGCATACTCTCGCAGTCGTGGGGGCGGGAGCCGTCGGGCCGGCCGGTCAGTTCCATCTGCAGCACGCCGAGGTCCAGGCGGATCTGGAGTTTCGGCCGGCCGTCCGCCCCCTTGATCTTCCGCGCGTTGACCTCCCCGGGCCGATAAGGCCACTCGTTGAGGAACCCCGTCAGATCATCAGAATGGCTCACCTGTTCACACTCCGTTCACTATGTTGGCGGTCATACGGCCCATGTTCGCAGGATAGCAGGCCCCACATGCGGACGGGGCTCAAGGTGACTGCGGATCCGGTCGACCTGTCCTTGACAGGACGCTGCCGGAGGCACCTTTCCGTTGCCCGGGCTATACCGGCCCGATAGGATAGTGTTATCAGTGCAGGATCAGATCAGTCGCTGTGGAGGGCGAGATAGGATCCGAAACTGACAGGCAGCATGGGGGCCTGATTGTCGCGCGTCAACGCGGAGTGTGACGCGGCCCGGTCAGTACACGTGTGGTGGACGAACTGATGGCCCGAACCTCTCAGGAATCAGACCTCCAGCACTACCTCAGGCAGATCAATGAGGTTCCGTTGCTGACAGCCGAGGAAGAGAAAGAACTCGGCTGGCGCATCATCAACGACAACGACATGGACGCCCGCGACCGGATGGTCCGCGCGAACCTGCGGCTTGTTGTCTCCATCAGCAAGAATTACGCGAACCGTGGCCTGAGTCTCGCCGACCTCATCGAAGAGGGCAACATCGGTCTTATCCGGGCGGTCGAAGGGTTCGATCCCGCCCAGGGGGCCCGCTTCTCCACGTACGCCTCGTGGTGGATCAAGCAGTCGATCAAACGCACGCTCATCAACGCGGTCCAGCCGATCCACATCCCGGCGTACATGGTCGAACTGATCGCCCGGTGGAAGGAAACCACGCGGAAGCTTGAAGAGGAACTCGGCCGCCAGCCGTCAATGTCCGAACTCGCCCGGACCATGAAGGTGCCAGTCAAGAAACTGCACGTCATCCGCCGGGCGGTCAAGGCGTTCCATTCTCCGCCGCAGGCACCGGTGGGGGAGGACGGCGAGGCCATGGACTTCGCTGACCTGTTCGAGGATTTCCGCACCGGGCAGCCGGAGGAGATCATCTCGCAGAGCGAGGATTTTCGGACGATCATGCGGCTGCTTGACGTCATCGACGAGCGCGAAGCCCGTGTCCTGAAGCTTCGTTTCGGCCTCGAAGGCCAGGAACCGCTGACCCTCAAGCAGATCGGCCGGGAGATCGGTCTGACGCGAGAACGCGTGCGGCAGATCGAGCTTGACGCACTTCGCAAACTGCAGGCCCGCCTGCGGGATGAGTGGGCCATCGCCGCCCGCGACCCTGCGCGCAGCCGCCGAACCCGCACCCGTTCCCGCCGGCTCGAGGAGGTCGAGGATGAACGGTCGTCATCGCGGCCCGAGTCCGACCAGCGATCATCATCCGGGGCCCATTCGCAGAACTCGACGGGCAGTTCAGCGAAGAAGAAAGCCGGCTGATACGAATCCGCGTCCCCCTTATACAACTGATTCGCCGCCGGGCGCATGAGGCAGGTCGGCAATGATGCCCGGGGCCGCGGCAGATGACGATCAATGCGCCGCGCCGGTGTGTTTGCCTTTCTCACACCGGCCACCGAGCGCAGAAAAAACGCCTCACGCGGGGGCGTGAGGCGCATCATCTCGAAATGGCTGTTATGGCGGCCGGCTCAGTCCGTGCCGAGTGTATACCGCACGAAGTGCTTGATTGTCGCGCCATCAGGCAGGGTTTCGCCGACGGTCTTCGTCTCGTCTAGGACGAACTTCTGGTGCAGCAGCGTGTTCTCTTCGAGGTACTTGCGTACCTTGCCTTCGGCGATCTTCTGCGCGATCTCGTCCGGCTTGCCGCTGTCCTTCGCTTCCTGCAGGGCGTCGGAGCGGATCTGGTCGAGCTGTGACGAATCAACGTCGTTTTCGCTGATGGCGACGGGGGCGTGGAAGACGATGTGCTGGCACAGGCCCTTGAGCGTGGCTTCGTCGGCCTGGCCTTCGATCTGCACCAGCGCCCCGCGTTTGCCATCGTGATGGACGTACGAGCCGAACGTCCCGCCCTGCAGCCGCTCGCCGCGAGCGAAGTTGACGTTCTCGCCGGTGGTGATGCGAAGGTCGTCGATGCGCTTGGTCATCACCTCGTTCGGCTCGCTGACCGCGCCGACGGGCAGGTTCAGTCCCTCGCGGGTGACGTCCTCCACCATCTGCACGAATTGGTCGTTGCGGGCGGTGAAGTCGGTCTCGGTGCGGATTTCGACGATGACCGCATTCTCGCCGTCGATCGCGACGCCGATCCGGCCTTCGCCGGTCGTCCGCTCGGTACGCTGGTCCATCTTGCCCTTGCGCTTGGCCCGCAGCCATTCCTCGGCAGCGGACAGGTCGCCGTTCGTCTCGGCGAGGGCTTTCTTGCAGTCCATCATGCCGAGGCCGGTTTTCTGGCGAAGGGTCATGACATCCTTGGCGGTGAAGCTCACTTCAGTCTCCATGGCGGCTGAATTCCCAAGTCATTCGTTGATGTTCGTCGTTCAGTGCTGAACCGTTCGTGCGGTGGATATACAAGTCCTCCCGCCCGGCATGTCGCGTGAGGGCGGGGCAGGTCACAAACCGCGTTAGTTACTGCGACGCCCCGGTTGAACTCTCCGCCGCGGCGGCCTGAGCGGGCTGTTGGGCCTCGTCGTCGCCCGGCCGTTCCGGCGCGTCGGAATCGCTCGCCCGGTACTGCGACCGCGATGATCGTCGTTTCGGCTGCTGGGCCTGGCCCTCAGCGTCGTCTTCGCCCTCGGCCTTGGCGGTGCGGTTGTTCTTGCCGTCCGTGACCGCGGCGCACAGCTCGCGAAGCAGCACGTCGATCGACCGCATCGAATCATCGTTGCCGGGAATCGGAATGTCCGCCAGGGCGGGGTCGCCGTCGGTATCGATCAGGCAGACGGTGGGGATGCCGAGCGAGCGGGCCTCACGCAGCGCGTTCGCTTCGCGGTTGACATCGATGACGACGAGGGCGCCGGGCAGCTTGTGCATGTGGCGGATGCCCTCGAGGTTGCGGGAGATCTTTTTCTTTTCGCGCTGGAGCTGGGCGGCCATCTTCTTGGAATAGCTGTCGATGTCGCCGCTCTCCATGATCCGCTCAAGCTCTTCGAGTCGCTTGAGGCGTTCGCGGATGGTGCGGAAGTTGGTCAGCGTCCCGCCGAGCCAGCGTTCGGTGACGAACGGCATGCCGACGTCGGTGGCGTACTGTTCGACGGCGGCGCGGGCCTGCCGCTTGGTTCCCACGAAGCAGACGTCCTTGCCGTCCGCGACGACGCGGCTGATGAACTTCTTCGCCCGCAGCAGACCCTTGATCGTCTCGCGGATGTCGATGATGTGGATCTGGTTGCGGGTGCCGAAGATGTACTGCCGCATCTTCGGGTTCCACGAACTCTTTCGCTGGCCGAAATGAATGCCGGCCTCGATGAGATCGTTGACGAGGGACTTGTCAGACATGAGCGGGGAACCTCGGGCAGCGTCACCGGCGGAAGCGGGTGGGAGATCGCCGGGCGATCCGCGTCCGCGTCAGGGCGCTTGGGAAATCGTTCGAAACAGTCGATTCGGGAAAGAACCGGGTCGCCGCCATGCATCCCACCACACGACAGCACCCCGCGCTCGCGAAAGCGCGAAGTCATCAATATAGATGATCATCGGCCTTCAGGCAACACCGCCGCCCGCAAACCGCCCGACTTCCCCCGACTTTCCGGGGCCGGAACCCGCCCGGACTCCTGCACCCGACCCCGATTCACGGCCATTTCGGCCGGCTTTCCCGAGGGGCCCTCGCCGGACAATCCCCGCCGAACCCCGCCGAACCCCGCCGACCCCCGCCGAAGGCCACGGATCGGCCGGTCACGCCGCCGGGGGTACGCTTGCCTGGCCGCCGGCAATCGCCCGCCGGACCCACTGGCCCTGTTCGTAACTCATGCGGCGAAGGGCGAGCCGCTTCTTGTTGCACGGGCCGTGACCGCGGATGACCTGGAAGAACTCGTCCCAGTTCGGCTCGGTAATTCCCCAGTTGCCGGTCTCGGGGTCGGGGATGCACTGCTCGTCAGGCTTCTTCGAGATGACCATGCCGTTGTCGTCTTTTTCGGTGACGTGGATGGTCAGGCCCAGGTCGATCGCGGCGGGGGCGAAGCGGTTGACGAAACGCTGACGCAGTTCATCATTGGTCACGGTCTTCATGCGCCACTTCATCGGCGGCAGTTCGTGGGCGTTGGGCTTGTCCGGCGGGCCGAAGAACATCAGTGACGGCTCCCACCACCGGTCGAACGCGTCCTGGCACATCCGCTTCTGTCCGGGCGTGCCGCTCATGAGCGTCAGCACCATGTCCTCGCCGGAGCGGAAGTGGAACGCCTCTTCCATGTTGATGCGCTTCATCGTGCGCGTATACGGGCCGTAGGCGCCGTCGGCGAGCGTCTTCTGGTTGAGGATCGCGGCGCCGTCGATCAGCCACTGGATCATGGCGATGTCGCCCCACGTCGGCGCGGGGTAGTTGAAGACGTTGTGATACTTCGTCTTGCCCGTGATCAGATCGCGCAGCATGTCGTCGCGCGATTTGCCGAGGTCCTGCGAGACGCGGTAAAGCATCTGGCCGTGGCCGACCTCATCCTGCACCTTGGCGGTCAGCGCAAGCTTGCGTTTCAGCGACGGCGCGCGGGTGATCCATTCGCCTTCCGGCAGGGCGCCGACGATCTCGGAATTGGCGTGGTGCTCGGCCATCCTGAGCATGCCGGTGCGGTACGCCTCGGGCATCCAGTCGTCGGCCTCGATCTGCTCGCCGCGGGCAATCTTCGCTTCGAACTCGGCGAGTTTTTCAGGGTCTTCCTTGATGCCGTGGTTGACGTGCATGCCGACGTTTGATGATCCGGACATCACGTATTCCTCTCGTTGTTCGTATCCGATGCTGGTTCCAGAAGTTCCTCGTGCCAGATTCCAGGCACGCCTCTGAGATCGTAGAGCACATCTCCACCGTGATAGTACGACACATCCTCAACGACAGTCGTCATCGAGAAGAACATCAGTTGTCTTTCGAACAGCGGATGGTGGTATTTCCACGTCCGACGAAAGTGTTCGAGCGCATCCAAAGGGGCAATCCGAACGGCCGTGCCTCTTTCGAACTTCTCCTTGTAGGGGTGAGTGGTCATACGTGATCACAGTCCGCGGTAAATTCCCTACTCCACCAACTCGAACACCGTCGCGAGCCCCTGGCCGACGCCGATGCACGCGGTGGCGATGCCGCGTTTGGCGCTGCGCCGTCGCATCTCGTGCAGCAGCGTCGTCGTGATTCTCGCGCCGGAACATCCGAGCGGGTGGCCGAGCGCGATGGCCCCGCCGTTGACATTCACGCGGGATTCATCAAGTTCAAGATCCCGCAGACACGCCAGCGACTGGGCCGCGAACGCCTCGTTCAATTCTATCAGGTCGATGTCTTTCAATTCCAGATCGGCCCGTTCGAGGGCTCGGCGGACAGCAAAGACCGGCCCGACGCCCATGTACGCCGGATCGACGCCGGCTGAAGCGGATCGGCCGACGGCCGCGATCGGTTCAAGGCCGAGCCGCTTTGCCGTTTCACGTTCGACAACGAGCATCGCCGCCGCGCCGTCGTTGACGCCCGATGAATTGCCCGGCGTGACGGTGCCGTTCTCAGGATCATCTCTGGCGAAGGCCGGCTTGAGCGTGGCGAGCTTATCGAGCGTCGTATCAGGGCGGGGGTGCTCATCGGTGTCGACGATGACGGGATCGCCCTTGCGCTGGGGAATCTCAACGGGGACGATTTCCTCGGCCCACTTGCCGGCGTCGTGGGCGGCCTTCCATCGTTGCTGGCTCTGCAGCGCAAAGCGGTCCTGATCCTCGCGCGGGATGTTCCATTTCCGGGCGACATTCTCTGCGGTTTCCCCCATGGAGTAAGGGGGATACTCAGCCGCGAGTCTGGGATTGGTGAACCGCCAGCCGATCGTCGTGTCGTGCATCTCCGCCGTTCGGTCCCATGCGGCCTGGGCCTTGGGGATGACGAACGGCGCGCGCGACATCGATTCCACGCCGCCGGCGATGAACACGTCGCCGCAGCCGCTTTCGATCATGCGCGCAGCGCAGTTGATCGCTTCGAGTCCGGAAGCGCAGAGGCGGTTGACCGTCGCGCCGGGCACGGTGGGGGGCAGGCCGGCGAGCAATGCGGCCATGCGCGCGACGTTGCGGTTGTCTTCGCCCGCCTGGTTGGCGGCGCCGAAGTACACATCATCGATCGCTGACGGATCAATGCCGGTCCGATCGACCACATTGCGAATGACGTTAACAGCCATGTCGTCCGGACGAACGGCTGCGAGCGCCCCGCCGTACCGGCCGACCGGCGTGCGTAGGGGTGAAACGATCACTGCTTGACGTGCCATGCCGCCAGTGTACGCGATAACACGCGCATGACGTCGGCGCAGCGGGTTGGCGCCATGCGCGGAGCCGGCGATGCGATCACCGGGCCCGCTTGCTTGTTCGCGCCGACGTTACGGCGCCCGTCGCCGGCGGCCGAGGAAGGTCGTCCCGGCAAGGAGCAGCAGTGCAGCATTCGGTCCCGGAATGGCCTGCATCGTGTTGACGCTCATCGAGTCAAATGAAAAGTCGCCACCACCACCGCCACCGCCGACGCGCCCGCGACCTCGGCCGGGACCGCTGCTCGATCCGGTGTTGTCTGTCGACATCGTCAGCGAGGTGACGGGGCCGAACAGATCGTCACCGGCGATCGACCAGAGCCCCGCGTGCCGGTGGTTGCCCGGCGAGATGTTGAACACCTGCCCGCTGCCGGTCCACTCGGCACTGCCCGGCGACACCGTTTCCAGGTGGAACTGATCCAGATCATTGATCGTGATCTCCACCCCTTCATTAGCCGCGACGTTGTTCTGCGGCATGGCGGGATAAAGAAATCCCAGGTCGAGCGAGTCAATCGTCACCGGTGACGCGAAGTCGAACCGAAGCGACTGTCCTTCACTGATCGCGCCATCGGTCACGCCAATGCCCGTCAGGCCGTGATCCGTTCTCGTCGACAGCGTGCCGCCGATCGCACTGACCTCCGCGTCCACGCCGTCGATTGAAAAGGTAGCGGATGACTGGCCTTCCGGAAGGTCAACTGCGGAGATGATGTCGCCCGCAGCGGTGGATGTCAGCAGCGCGGCGCCACCCATCGCCAGCAGCATTCTTGCGGAAGAAGCACGAACAGCAGTGTTCCGAGGTCCGGTCATCATCGTCAATCGCCTTTCTCACGGGCGGCGGGCACATCATGGGCGGCGGCCTGAACGCCGGCTGAGCCGTTTGGCGTACCGTCATGAGCGCCCCTGGATCCGGCCCCGCTCACCCACTGCAAGCAGAGCCGCATGAACAGTACGATTCGCGAGAGACGATCTGCAAACCACAGTCGACGATCACGCAGCGGCCCGGACGTCACAATTCGAACAGCCGTTACCAGCCGATCGCTCGCACGATCAATCGGACGCTTTCATTCGCTCTGAAGTGTGTGTGATCGCGTCATGCACCCCGAGGGCGCAACTGTTATCGGCCCGGCGTCGGCGCGAGCGACCTTTGCCCGAAGAAATTTCACGGCGAACTCCGCAGCGGTCAGCCGGGGCCTCAGCTCACGGACATCGTCGGCAGCACGTACTGGCCGGACATTGTCGCAATCGACACCTGGCTGGCGAGGTTCTTGCACACGCCGTCAAGTTCGTCGCTCAACTGTTCGCTGATGTTCCAGTTCTCGAGCGGCGTGCCGTGGTCCGCGTTTTCTCGCATCGCCATCTGGATCGGGATGGCGCCGAGGTATGGCAGGTTCATGTCCTGGGCCATCATCTCCGCGCCGCCCCGGCCGAAGATGTCGTACTCCTTGCCGTCGTCGCCGATGAAGTAACTCATGTTCTCGACCACGCCGAGCACATCGACGCCGAGCTGCTGGAACATTCGCACGGCCCGGCGGGCGTCATCCTGGGCGACCTGCTGCGGCGTGCAGACGACGACCGCCCCGGTCAGCGGCAGGAGCTGCGCCAGTGTCAGCGGCACGTCGCCGGTCCCCGGCGGCAGGTCGACGATGAGGTAATCAAGTTCGCCCCAGTCCGTCTGCGTCGCAAGCTGTTTGAATGCGCCGTGCGCCATCGGGCCGCGCCACACGAGCGCCTTGTCCGGATCGACAAGCTTGCCGATCGTCATCGCCTTGATGCCGTGCACGGAAAACGGCGTGAGCATGTTGCCCTGAGCGGCGGTGGGGATGTCTTCAAGGCCGAGCATGGTGGGCAGCGACGGACCGTAGATGTCGCCGTCCAGCAGGCCGACTTTCGCGCCGTGCTTGGCCAGGCCGACCGCGAGGTTGACCGAGACCGTGGACTTGCCCACGCCGCCTTTGCCGGCACCGACCGCGATGACGTGCTTG
>SLJD01000345.1 GCA_007135295.1 Phycisphaerales bacterium | reverse complement strand
GCCCGACGCGTCGGGTCGGCCATCCAGCCGGCGGATTACGCAAAATCAATCAGCACGGATCAGCCGTCCGATCGGGAGCAGCGCGCCGCGCACGAGGGGACCACGGGGCGGCCGCGACCGGCATGAGCAGTTCGATCATGCCAGCAAAGTCAAGAACGCGCTCATGCGGCAGATGTAGCTGTGAGTTGTGAGAGGGTGCTGGTTGCCAGTTTATGGTTTGGGGAAAGCTGGATCGCTCGGTTTAGAGCGATGCGAGCGTCGTCGTCGCGGCCGAGGTCGGACAGAATCATCCCAAGCGTGGCATGCGCATCCGCGCTGTCGCCGTCAATGAGGACGGCCTGCCGTGCGGATTGCTCCGCTTCGTTGAGACGTTTCAGGACTCGAAGCGCGTCAGCGAGGTCGGCCCAGATCACCGGGCAATCCGGCCGATGCCGAAGAGCGTGACGGCACCCGGCAACGGCGGCTTCGTAATCGCCAAGTTCGCAATCAATGCGCGCGAGTTCATGGTGCAGATCCGCATCACGCGGGGCGATGCGGACCGCGCGCCGCCAGGCGTAACGGGCAGCGTGCAGATCGCCACGATGCCGGCAGAATTGCCCAAGATGGTACAGCGACGGCAGATGGTCCGGATCCAGTTCCAACGCCCGATCGAGGCAGTGGACAGCTTCGTCATGCTGGTCCATGGAAGCGTAAGCGAGTCCGGCGTGCATCCAGGCCGGGACGTAGTCCGGCCGGTGGTGCGCGGCGTGTTGAAAGCTCGATCGCGCCTCGTCGAAACGTTCGGCACGCATGAGGCAGACGCCGCGGTTCATCCACGCTTCGATGAACCCGGGGTGCTGTTCGAGGGCGCAGTCGTATTGCTCAATCGCTTCGTCGGTCCGGCCGGTTGCCGCCAGGAGATTGGCGAGGTTGAACACGGCAGCCAGGGCAGGGCCTGTCCTCGCTGCGCGGCGGAAGAAGGTCTCGGCCTGCTGTCGGCGTCCGGCCTGATTAGCCAGCACGCCGAGCAGGTTCAATGCTTCCGGATGCTCCGGGGCTCGTTTGAGCACGCGCCGGCAGAGTTGTTCGGCCCGGTAGCGTTTCCCGGTCCGATGGTGCTCGGTTGCCTGTTTGAGGAGTTCGTCGTTCGGGGTCATGCTCGGCTGCTCCGGTACGTTGCAGCCGGGGGCGGCTCCCATGCCGATAGCCCCGGCGATGATCCGTATCGGCCGGGTTCCACCGGAAGTTGAGACAAACCGGGCAAAGCGAGGCGGATTCCGAGCCGGGACTTCGTGAGCGTTCGCCGGTCTGCCGTTTGAGTCAGGAGTACCGCAGCCAGCGGGCAAGTTCGATCGGCGAGGGGGGTTTGCCCTGCATGAGAACGCCAATGCGGAACACCCGGGCGCTCAGCCACATTGTGATGATGACCCCGGCGATACCGACCGCGAACGAAGCTAGGACTTGCCACAGCGGTACGGGATCGCTGGCAGTGATGCGCACGATCATGACGAAGGGTGTGAACGGGGGAATAGACGTCGTGATCGTGGCGAGCAGACCATTGGGATTCTGATTGATCGGCACCAGCAGGATCAGCGGGATGAACAGCACGAGCATGGCGGGCGTGATCAGGGCGTGGGCTTCCTGCATGTCGCTGACCATGCTGCCGATGCCGGCCATAATCGCCGCGATCATGAAGTATGCCATGAGATAGTAAATGATCAGGGCCAGCACTTGGGTAAATGTGATGAGTCCGGCCTGGTCAACGATGAGCAGTGCCGCAATCCCGAGCGCACCGTAGGCCAGTACGGTGAACATGCCGACAACGGCCTGGCCGCAGATCTTGCCCGCCATGAGTTGCATGGGACTGACCGCGCTGAGCAGCACTTCCATGACCTTGTTGGACTTTTCTTCGACGGTCGTGGTCAACAGATAGTTGCCGGAGGCGAACGCGCTGATCCACAACAGGACCATAAATGCAAGGGGAAGCAACTGCTGGAACTCGACGCCGGCTGCCGTTTCGCCCGTCTCGGTCAACCGCATGGTCTGAAGCGACGGATTCCGAAGCAGTCGCTGCATGTCGTCGTAGTCGTGGCCGACCAGATCGGCGCGGGCGCGGACGACGGATCGTTGCAGGGCACGGCGGATCGCATCGGTGTGGTTTGGATTCGCCCGTTCCTGTACATAAAGCTGGATGTTGCGCTGTGTCTGCCTTGTCGGTACAGGAGTGAGCACCTCCTCGTCCACGACAGCCAGCGCGTGGATTTCGCCGGCACGCACCGATTCGCGTAACTCGTCGAACTGTTCCGGGTTATCGACGCCGATGACGTTGAGGTTCAGATTGATGATGCCGGCGAAAGGCGAGGCCCGGCGGACGTGTTCGGCGGCTTCGTCAGGGGTTGCGTTGGTGAGTTCAGACGGGCTCACCGAATCGACCGTGTCAGACGGAGGGCCGTCGGGGCTCAGTTCGTCGCGGGCTGACCGGATGACGGCACCGGTGGTATCGATGATGGCGATGTCGCCCGTTAACGTTTCGACGCTTGGTCGAGCGAAGATCGAACCGGCTGCCATTCCGCCCCAGATGAGCAGCGGAAACACGATCGTTCCGATGATGAAGGCCTTGGTCAGGGCAGTGTGCTTGAACTCACGCCAGGCGACCCAGAAGACTTTAACCATTACTCAACGCCTCCCGGGCTTCCTCGGCAGCTTCATCGCCTTCGTCACGGATAACCATTCGGATGAAGACCTCCTCCAACGTCAGGCGGCGAAGCTCAATGGATCGAAACGTCATGGTGTCCATGATGGTGCGCATGACATTGTGAGGATCGGCGTGCTCTTCCAGATGCAACTCATATTCGGCGGATCGTTCATCGACCGCCACATCATGCACGCCATCGATGTACTGCAGTGATGAAGCGTCGCCCTGGTTGGAAGCAAGCGGCTTGACGAGAATCGTGCGAGGGTCGAAGCGATGGTGAATCTCATCCATCGTCGCGTCGAGCAGCTTGACGCCGTGGTTGATGAGGAAGATTCTGTCACAAAGCTGCTCGGCCTGGTGAAGTACGTGAGTTGAGAAGATGATCGTGCGGCCCTGCTCGTGAAGTTCCATAATCAGTTCGTGCAACAGGGCGGCGTTGACGGGATCGAGCCCGGAGAATGGTTCGTCAAGGATGATAAGCTCCGGATCATGGATCATGGCGGCAAGGAACTGAACCTTCTGCTGCATTCCTTTGG
>SLJD01000411.1 GCA_007135295.1 Phycisphaerales bacterium | reverse complement strand
GAAACTCAGCGCAAGAAAGTCGATGTCGTGCTCAACCGACCACTGCACACACTCGATGTCCTTCTCGCTCATCGACGACAGCGACAGCGCTGTTTCTGGCAGGTTGACGCCCTTGCCGGTGCGGACCGGGCCGCCATGAGTCACCGTGCAGTGCAGTTCATCGTCACCCTTGTCGACGACGAGCATCCGAACCGCCCCGTCATCGACGAGGATCCGCTGGCCGGGCTGCACGTCGTCCACCATGCCGGGATACGTCGTGGCGAAGCGAAGCGGCCGGTCATCGAGGGTGGTCACATGTTTGCCACGCTGAAACACGACCGTGGAGCCGGTTTCCACGTCGACTACGTCGTTCTCGACAGCGGCGATGCGGATCTTCGGTCCCTGCAGATCGCCGAACACCGCGATCGGCCGCTTGAACTCCGCGGCGACGCTGCGAATGGTCTCCAGCCGCTCCGCGTGCCCCTCCAGCGTGCCGTGGCTGAAGTTCAACCGGAACACCGAGGCCCCTTCCTCAATCAGGCGTCGGAGCACGTCCGGGGTGCTCGTTGCCGGCCCCACCGTCGCGATGATCTTCGTCATCGTCGGCAATTCACGTGACGGCGGGGCGGCCGTGTCCCCTTCGGCGGTGTCAGTCGCGGTGCGGGTTGTCGAGCCGGTGGAAGTCATGGATTGAATGTTGTCAGTTGCGTCAGGTTCGAGCGGACAAGTTCCATGATAGTTGATGCCACGCGTTTCGTTCAGCCGTTCGGGCGGATTCACAGTATGGCCATCGCGGGCCTTTTCCCATCGTCCTGTTGCCTGATCCGCACTCAAAATTCCGCTCCTTTGTATCAAACGGCATGGTGCAGCAGGAGTGGACAACCCGGCATTACGATTGCCCTGCCACCGCCTGGCCAACCTCATCAGCCATCTTTCGGGCCGCATCGCGAACCGCGACCGGCCAGTTCGCATCGCCCGGCTCAAATGCGTAGATGACGGAACGGCTCGCCGTCACGATGGCTCCCCGGCCGTTGTCATGAAAGCATGGCATGACATCATCAATGCCGCCTCCCTGCGCGCCGTAGCCGGGGATCAGGAAAATCTGCTCGGGCATGCGCTGACGCAGCCGCGCTGCGTCATCCGGCTTTGTCGCTCCCACCACCGCGCCGAGCGCGCTGTAGCCCGATTGGCCGCGGTAATCGCGGCCAGTTTCCGCGATGAGGCCAGCGACCATGTCCGCGACCGTTCGCCCGTCTTCAAGTCGGCAGCCCTGAACGGCATCGCCGCCCGGATTGGACGTCCGGACCAACGCGAACGCTCCGCCATGCTTCAGGAACGGTTCGAGGCCGTCCACGCCGAGGTACGCGCTCGCCGTGATCCAGTCGGCAGCAAGCCCCCCTGATGACTCCGGCCCGAGAATACCCGCCGCATAATGCTCCGCGGAAATGCCGATATCGCCACGTTTGGCGTCATCGATGACGACCAGGCCGGCCGACCGCGCATGCGTCAGCGTGCGGGCCAGCCCGTCAACTCCCGCCGCCCCGTACCGTTCAAAGCACGCGGACTGGATCTTGATGCAGGGCACGACATCCGCCACCGCATCGACGACGCGACGGCAGAAACCGGTCATGGCGTCGACCTTGTCCGAGGGGCCGCCGGCGCCACGGCCACCGCCCCTCGAATCCGGCAGGCGTTCGAATACGGGATCTAGTCCCACGCAGACCGGTGCCGCCGCACGATCCACCGCAGCGACCAGCCAATCAGCCGGATGGGTCGTGGCGGAGCCGGATGGGACGGATGGGGAGTCGGCAGGCATGGGAACAAGGATTCTCCGACCAGCAAAAATACAATGAACTTGCCCGCAGGCGCTGCGGCATCGCGGCCGGGCGGAGGTAGAATATCAGCATGGTGGATCCCCCGCGTCATCTCGACCTGAAGAAGGACCGCGGCCTGACCGTCGAATGGGCCGACGGCACGACCAGCTATTACTCCATCGCCTACCTCCGTCGAATGTCGCCCTCGGCGGAAACCCGTGAGCTGCGCAAGGAGATGAAACGCAACCCCCTGACGGTGCTGCCGTCCACCACCTCCGCCGATGAAACCATCACGGCTGAAGGCGCAGAGTTCGTCGGCAATTACGCGCTGCGGATTCGATTTTCAGACGGCCATGACACGGGGATCTACACCTGGTCCTACCTGCGTCAGATTGACCCGAACCGTCCCGGCGGGCCGATTGACCCGCATGAACACGGTTCACACGATGCGCCGATTGGTGGGATCGCCCCCGGCAGGTCGCCTTCACGGAACCCCTGATGACCACGACGGCACTGCAAGACATGGCGGCTTGTTCGCCGCCCGCCGGCGCCGATGCGCTGGGGATCGCCCACCCGCGCCCGTTCTGGGCGACGCTGACCGTCCAACGGGATCAGGTCAGCCGGGCGGTGGATCACGCCTCCAATGTGCAGTACGTGGCCTGGCTGGATCGTGCGGCTGAGATGCACGCCGACTCGCTCGGGTTTACCCGCGCTGCCATGCTGGAGATGAACCGCATGTGGTTCGTCGCCCGCCATGAGATTGACTACCTGGCGGAAACATGGCCCGGTAACCGGCTCGCCATCGCTACATGGGTTCGAGCCTTGGACCGGGCAAAGTCCTGGCGGGACTCCCTGATCCTCCGTCCGGAGGATGAACGGGTCATCTGCCGGGCCTCGACGCTGTGGGTGTGGGTGAATCTTGACAACCGCCGCCCGACGCGGGTGACGCCCGAGATGGCGGCGGCCTTTGAACCGCTGGAGCGGGTGCAGGCGGAAAGCACGACGACGGGGTAACGCCATGCACATTGCCATGATGCTCGACAAGGATCGAATCTACAGAGAGCACGGCATGTATCGCCGCCTGGCCATCGGGCTCATGAGCGAAGGGTTTGAACTGACCCGGATTATCCCGCACGGCCTTGACGATCGGGACGTTGATGAGGATGAGCAGAAGCTCGGCCTGGCGCACCGGATCAGCGTGGACATGAAGACCCCGCCGTGGCTGCGGCCGTGGCGGCGGCAGATGCTCCTCGAAGCCCTTGATCGGCACCAGCCGGATGTCATCTTCGCAGCCGGCGAAGACGCTTGGAAACTGGCCCTTGAGCTTGGCCGCGCACTCAACATCCCGGTCGCGCTGGAAGTCTGGTCGGCCGGCCAACTCTCTCGATTGCCCGCCGGCCGGGCCGCCAAAGTAATCGGG
>SLJD01000174.1 GCA_007135295.1 Phycisphaerales bacterium | reverse complement strand
AGGCGCTGATCGGGTTTGCCGGCCCGCGCGTCATTGAGCAGACGATCCGCCAGGAGCTTCCCGAGGGGTTCCAGCGGGCGGAGTTTCTTCTCGAATGCGGTTTCGTCGACCGCGTCGTGCCGCGCAGCGACCTGCGCAGCGAGATCAGTCGCATCATCGATTTTGCGGGCAAGTGAACCGGTCAGAAGCCGGGGCCCGCTGAGGAACGCACCGACGATGCAATCGTCAGCATCGAACGTACCGGCCGATTCAACGTGGCAGACCGTGCTCTGGGCGGTGATCTTCGCGGGATTATTCGCCTCGGCGTTTCCGCCTTATTCGTTGTGGCCGGTTGTCATCCTGGCGCCGGTGGCGTTGACATGGCTGGCGCTGCGCGCAGAACGGACGGGACCGATGCTCGGGGTGGTCTTCGGCGTCTCGTTCGTCATGTGGCTGTGGATGCAGCGTTTTATCATCGACATCACGATGGCGGGGTACCCGCTGCTTGCGGCGTACCTGGCGGTGTATCCGGTTCTGTACGCGTGGCTTGTTCGACGTGTGGCCCGGCACCGAGTGTTTGCGGACTGGCCCATGACGGTGACCGTCCCGGTGCTGTGGGTCGGGCTGGAGATGCTGCGCGGCGAAGTGGTCATGAATGGCTACCCGTGGTTCCTGATTGGCCATCCGCTCATCGAATGGCCGATTGCCGCGCAGGTCGCCGAACTGATCGGGGCCTATGGCGTCAGCGTGCTCGTTGCGGTCGGGGCCGGCGCGATTGTCGACGTCGTGCGGTATCAACATGCCGCGAGTTCCGGCTCCGGGAGCATTACCTCATTGCCGGGCAGACGGGTGGTGGTGGCCGGTCTCGTGGTGGCGGTGTGTCTACACGGGGCGAACCTGGCGTTCGGCGTGTGGCGGATGGCGGACGAGCCGGGCGGGCCGGATGACCCGGTGATGCTCGCCGTGCAGACGAACCTGCCGCAGGACAACAAACTCGGCTGGTCGCCGGAGCAGCAGGTCGAGGATTTTCAGACATTTGTCCAACTGACCGCTGAGTCGGTGCACGAGGCGCGTGCGTCGAATATCGAGCCGGATCTGGTGCTCTGGCCGGAAACAATGCTGCCGGGGATGGGCCTCGAACCGCAGGCCATCGACTTTGTCGTCAGCGGGCAGTATCACCCGCCGATGCTGTTTCCCCCGGCGATGGAGCAATTGCAGTCCCGCCTGGATGTGCCGCTGCTCGTCGGAACGTTCGCGTACATTGATATTGACGTGGACCAGGGACGTTGGCAGTGGGATGAGCAATACAACTCCGCGTATCTCGTGGATGGGCGACTGCCGTACCAACGATATGACAAAGTCGTGCTGACGCCATTCGGCGAGACGATGCCGTACATCTCCAACTGGCCGTGGCTTGAAGAGCAATTGATGGCGATCGCGGCAGGGGGGATGAGTTTCGACCTCGACGCGGGCGATTCGATCGAGCCGATCACGGTGCCGACCCGGGCCGGCGAGGTGCGGCTCGTTACGCCGATTTGTTTTGAGATTACGGTTTCATCGTTGTGCCGCCGGATGGTATATGGCGACGGGGGCAAGCGAGCGGACGTGCTCGTGAACCTGAGCAATGATGGCTGGTTCGGATCATACGACGGCGGTCGCGCTCAGCACGCGCAACTCTCGCGGTGGCGGGCGATTGAGAATCGCGTGCCGGTCGTCCGGTCGGTTAACACCGGCCACAGTCTCGTGATCGACTCACGGGGCGTCGTTCGTGAGCGGCTCGGCGAGGGCGCATACGGCGTCGCCCGCGAGCCCGGAGCGATCGCGGGAGCCGTGCCGCTTGATGATCGTGTGACGCTGTACAGCCGCATCGGCAACCTCGTCGGGTGGACAGTCCTTGCCGCGGCCGTCATCATCGTCGCAGCCGTCTTTCTCCGACACGCAGAGCCAAGGAAGGACAGGGCGTCATGAACATGATCGGCAAGACCGTATTGAGTCTGATCGCGGCTGTAGTGGTCGGTCTGGCGAGCGGATGCGATCAGGCGGAGGATCAGCCGTGGAGCACACGCGGCATGGACGCTTCACGCCTGGCTGAGACGGGCAGTCGTTCGAACAATGAGGATTCGAATCGCCGTCAGGGCGTTGATCCGACCGAACGGGCCGTCGACATCCTGCTCGATGCGATGGAGTCGGAGTACCCCCAACTCAGGGCCAACGCGATTGAGGCGCTGCAATACGCCCCGGAGCATCTGGAACCGGCCGTCCGGCAGGGGCTCGTCGACGAGAACCGGGGCGTGCGGTTCGGGGCGGCGATGATGATCGGCCGCATGCAGATGGAAGGCGTCGCCCATCTGCTCGAGCCACTGCTCGAAGATGAGTCCGAGTCGGTGCAGGCGGCGGCGATCTTCGGCATGCATGCGTGCGGCCAAGAGGTGGACCTGAATCCGCTGGCACGCATGATTCGCAGCGATAATCCGGAAGTGCGGTCCAACGCGGCGGTCGTGCTTGGCGAGATCGGCGAGCGATCGGCAGCGCGTATGATCCGGGCCGCGGTCGGCCGGGGGATGGGACGTGTTGCTCCGGCCCGTGTGCGCATCGTCGAGTTGCAGATGGCCGAAGCGATGGTGCGGCTGGGCGATGAGCGGCAACTCGAGGTGATCAGGGCGGCGCTGTTCTCACCGGCCGAGCAGGGCGAGGTGACGGCCCTGGCGTGCCTGATCTGCGGCAGTCTTCGCGATGAGCGAGCCGTGCCAAACCTGCTGCAGCTTGCCCAGCGCGAAGGCCAGCGCCGTCAACCGGCCGAGGTTCGCATGGCTGCGACAATGGCGGTGGCGCAGATTCAGCCATCGCAGGCGCCGGCGTCGGTCCCGATGGCGTACATCGAGAATGAAGAGCCGGCACTTCGTGCTCAGGCGGCGTCGACGATGGGATACCTGCGGGACGATGAAAGTTTCAGTGCGTTGCGCCGGATGCTGCGCGATGAATCGCCCCTTGTGCAGGTGGCGGCGGCAGGGGCGGTCCTGCAGCGAATCGGCAAGGCGGCGGAATGAGTCGCCCCGCACGCTTGCTCGGCCTGTTGATTGGCACGCAATAGAAGGGGAAATGACGTCGCTGGGGAACCATCGGCGGTGTTGACACGAATGGTGCGGGAAGATACAAACAAAGATTGCCCCGGCCAGTGCCGGCGGGCAAGCCGCATGCAGGCAGAAGCAATCACGGCAATTGAACGTCAGATTGTGATT
>SLJD01000369.1 GCA_007135295.1 Phycisphaerales bacterium | reverse complement strand
TACGACACGCCGGTCGAACTGGTCATCCAACAGCTTGATGAACGCATGCAGCCGCTCGTCCGATCAATGCAGAAGATCGAGGACGTCAGCGACACATACATTGAGCTCGGTGAGAACCTCAACGCACTCGTTCGGCCGGTCGATGTCGAGGACCCTGACCACCATGCCAACCTGCACACGACCCTTCACACGCTCAACGAAATGTTTGACGACACGCGCGAAGCCCTCGCGCTGGCGCAGGACTGGCTGGCGGACGAAACCATCCGGCACAATGCGACGATGGCTGTCGAGAACGCCAACCGACTTATCACCGACGCAACTGAAGCGATCGGCCACATCACGGTCATGGCCGAGAGTGTGGAAGAAGACATCGACATGCTCATGACCCGGCTGACACCGGTTGCCGATCAGCTCGACGCCACGCTGGTCGACGTTCGTTCCACCATTCGGAAAATGGATGACGGCCAAGGAACGGTCGGCCGGTTGATCAACGACCCCGACCTTTACAATTCACTTGATGATGCGGCCTACCGCCTCGAGCGCATGCTTGTCGAGGTCCAGTTGCTCGTTGAAAGAATCCGTGATGAAGGCATCCCGATCGACCTCTGGGGACGCGGCCGGCGCCGCTGACCGCCATCATGGAAACCGGCCCAACGGACCCGACAACTGTTCTGAAAGCCGGAAGTGAAGAAACGCAGGCCGGCATGCACTGCACGCCGGCCTGCAATCATCTCACGGTACCGTTGGAAATCAACGAGTTGGCGATCGATCAATCCACAAGTACGACGATCTCAACACGCCGGCTCCGCTCCTTCGTGCCACGAAGGTCATGCGGCCCGTAACTCGCCAAAGACATCCGCTCCCGCGTGACACCTTGCTCCATCAGGTACTCAAATACTGAATACGCCCGCTTGAAGCCGAGGTGATAGTTCGATTCATGGCCACTGACACGGATGGGATCCTGGTCAGTGTGACCGATGACTTGGATCTCGCGGCCGGCATACTCGCTGTTGAGGACATTGGCCACTTCGTTGAGAGTGCGCTGCGCATCCTGCCGAAGCGAGTCCTGTCCCGGACGAAAGAGAATGTCACTCTCGATGGTCGCGGTGACGCGTCCCGGCGACGAAGCGCCGGTAACGCCCTCGATCCCCTCAAAGCCGTCCTGAAAACCGGGCTGCTCTGCCGGCTCGGCCGCTTCGGCTTCCCGTTGAGCATCTCGGAGATCACGCTCCAGTTGCGCGACGCGCTGCTGACGCTGACGCAATTCCTGATTCGCTGCATCCAACGCATCGTTTCGCTGGCCCAGTTGGTCCCGCAAAGCCGTGACCTCTTCCTGGAGCATCGCGTTCTCTTCCTGGAGCTGATTGGCACAGCCGCCAAGGCCCGCCGCCCCCACCATCACACAGAGTGCTGCAACTCGGTACGCACGCATTGACTCAGCATCCTTTCAAGACGATTGGACTGATCATCAGCCGCCACGGGCTGGTCGGTTTCCGCGATCAATGAATCGGCATCCGCAGCCACACGAATGCAAACTTCTCCAAGGGATTTCACTCGACGCAGCCGGATCTGTCCAGTGCCTTCCCGGCGGGACAGTCGAAATGCCCACTGGATGTGGTCGAGAGAATCGGACCGGCTGGCGCTTCGTGTAGGCATACATCATCTCACATGATCGGCTGATACGCCTCGACCAGATACGCCTCCGCCCAGTTCACCGCCGGGCGGCACACGATGACCAACGCTGTCATAACGGCCAGGTGCGGCCCGAACGGCAGTTCCCGGCGTTCTGCACGCAGCATCCTCGCCACGCCACCCGCAACGACCATCCACCCCAATGCGATAATTGGTGCCAGAAAGAACACCCACAGCGGATCCCGCCATCCCAGCACTGCTCCGACGGCGGCGAGCAGGTGCACATCACCCATTCCCATGGCCTCCCGCCCGAAAAGAAACGTGAAGACGATTCGAATCGCCCACACCACCCCGCCGCCAACAAGAAAGCCCAGAGCAGCCGCACCAAGCCCGTCGAGCAGACCTGGTGTGGCAGCCGCGTCAAGTCCTTCGCCCAGCCAGTAACCGGCCATCAGCCCGACCAGGCATGGTGTGAGAAACACCAACTCCACCCACATTTCCCGCCGGGCATGGGGGTAATCGCCGATGGTCTCCCCTTCTTCGACGTACTCCTCGTAGTCGGCGAAACTGGGGCGCAGCACGCCGAACCACATCAGCAGCGTCGACAACCCGAGGCCCGCGACAGCGAGCAGCGCTGCGAGCGACCATTGCGGCGGCGGGACGGGGATCGGCCACAGTTCCGCCACCGCGCTCGATTCCGGCAAGAGGGACTGGATCGTGTACAGGACAAACGCGGAAGCCGTCACAAACGCCGGGATCTGAAGCGGAATCAGGAATGTGCGCGCATCAATGATGGTGACCGCTACGAGACCGCATAACAGAAACGCCAGGGCGACATAGCTCGGCCAGGCAATCGGAATCTGACTGCGGTACCACCACACTCCGCCAACTTCGCCCCACCACGCCATGTCCGGCGGGGTGAGAAACAGAGCGGCGTACAGGCCGACAAACACCGCAGCCATGAGCAGTTCGATCGCCATGTAGCGAGCCGGAATCCGAGCCCGGCAGTATCGGCACCGGCCGCGCAACAGGAACCAGCCGAGTATCGGCAGGTTGTCGTACCACTTCAGCCCGGCGCTGCATACGGGACAACGGCTCGGCGGGGTGAGTACGCTCCGCCCCTCAGGCAGGCGGTGAATCACCACGTTCAGGAAACTTCCCGCGGAGGCGCCGAATCCGAAGAGAAACACCATCACCGGCATGTGCTGATACAGCCAGATCCGGAAGGTGTACGCCGCAGCAATGGAATCGGTGCCGTCTATCGTGGTCGCCCTCCTGTGGCTCCGGGCAGGCATGCCCTGTCACTCGCCTTGGTACTCCGCACTCAAACCACTCCTACGCCTCGTCCGCTTCATCGTCAGTGGCATCGGCCGGAGGTTCGCCCATGGACTCGGCATCGGCCTGCTTGAGTTCCTGCTCGGCGGTGTCGAGGATGCGGCGACAGCGTTTGATCAGCGCATCGCCACGCTTGCGCTGACTGAGGGCCTCTTCCAGGCCGATCTCGCCCTGCTCGATGCGCTCAACGATCGATTCAAGTTCCTCGACCGCCGCTTCAAAGCTCATGTCGTCCGGGTCCGGCTGGGCGGGCTGTTGCGTATCTGTCGCTTTCGATCGCGGGGTCATGCGGCCGAATGTACTGGACTCAGCCGAACAGGTCCATCTGATCCGCTGAGCGAGCCCTTTCCTTCGCCGTTGTGGGCTGACGCGCGCGATGCGTCGGCGAATGGCCCCGGCCCGTCTGCGCCGAGCCGGCCGCGGCGGAATGTTCGCGGTCCTCTTCAACAGTCGAACGCACGTCCCCGTCATGAAACTGCGTCACGACCACCTGCCCCGGCCGGGTTTCCGTCGCTGACTGGAGCAACCGGCCGTCGGCGGCCCGGGTCAACGTGTACCCCCGAGCGAGCACGCGGTATGGGTCCACGGCGGCGAGACGCCGGTCCAGTTGCTCCAGATGCCGGCCGGTATGCCGCACGTACCCCAGCACGGCGCGTTCCAGACGTCCGGCGTACTGATCGAGGTCCTTCCGGCGATTCACCACATGCCGGCAGGCCCGGGCAAGTCGGTCGACGAGCACCGTCAACCGCTGCCGCCGGGCCGTCAGCACCGTTTCGTCGCGTCCGCTGCCAAGGCGTCCGGCGAGCCGCTCGACGTGCAACCGGGCGTTTGTCACGCGGGATGTCGAGGCGTGCCGCAGGTGCCGGGACAGTTCAACGACGCGCTGTCGCTGCGGCCCGATCAGCGAGGCGGGTCGGGTGAAAACTGGCGACCGGGTGAGCATGGCGACATGACGCCGCCCTCGATCGACCAGTTGCCGCGTCAACAGGTTCAACCGCCCTTCGTAATGATCCACCTGCTGGTGCATCTGCCGGGCGTCCGGGACAAGCCGCATGGCCGCCTGCGTCGGCGTCGCGGCACGAACGTCAGCGACAAGTTCGATCACGGTCGTATCAGATTCGTGACCGATCGCCGCAACAATGGGTGTTCTGCATGCATAGGTCGCATCCGCAACGACCTGCTCGTTGAACGCCCAGAGGTCTTCCATGGATCCCCCGCCGCGTGTGACGAGAATGGCGTCAACGCCCAGCCGCTCGTGATGCTCGTCCACCCAGCGGATGGCCCGGGCGACCTGCTCGGCCGCGCCGTCGCCCTGCACCTTGACATTGACGACAAGCAGGGCAACCGCGCGGCAGCGATGCTTGGCGGTGTCGATCACGTCATGAACGGCCGCTCCGCCTGCCGCGGTAATGACCGCGATCCTCCGGGGAAAGACCGGCGGTTCGATTTTGTGGGCCGGGTCGAAGTACCCTTGGGCGCGCAGTTTCTCGCACATGGCCCGGAACCTGAGTTCCAGCGCCCCGGCTCCGATCGGCTCAAGCTTGCGAACGTAAAGCTGGGTCTTGCCCTGCGGGCCGTAGTGGCTGATCTCGCCGGTGGCGACGACTTCGTCGCCGTCATTCGGGGTGAAGCCGAATTTCTTCACCGCGGACGCCCACGCGACGCAGCTCAGCACCGACTTGTCATCCTTGAGCGAGAAGTACCAGTGGTTGCGGCAGTTGAGATTGCTGACCTCGCCGACCACCCGTATCGGGGAAGTGATATGGGTTTCGAGCGTGGATTTGATCAGGGAAGCGGCCTGCGTCACGGTCAGTTGCTTCGCTTCGGCAGCGTGGGCGTACCGCTTCTTTCCCGTGGCTTTGCGGGCACGGGAGCCGCCGCCGGACTTTGCCGCTTCGCCGCCGGCCACCCTGTCCGGATCGAATGGGAGTCGGGCCATCACCGGCCATGATATCGTGAGCGTATGACCTCGGGCCGAACCCCGCCCATCGAATCGCCGGCCGGACTGTCGCTGACGACGCACGTGTCGCAGGTGCGAGGCGTCGGACCGCGCACGGCCGGGGCGTTCGAGCGTGTCGGCCTGCGATGCGTCGCGGACCTCATCCTGCATCTGCCGGGCCGGTATGAGCAGCAGAAGGCCGAGCGGTCCATCGAACAGCTTTACATCGAGTACAACCGCAGCCGCGGCGACCGGTCGAGCCACCTGGCCGCCTCCGGGGAGATCGCCGCCGTGCGGTTCGTCCCCGGCCGCAAGAACCGCCTTGAAGCAACGCTCGACGACGGGACCGGCGTGCTGCGGCTGGTGTGGTTCAACATGCCGTGGATGCGGGAGAAGATTCATCCGGGCCTGGCCATCCGTGTGACCGGCAAGCCAACAACATTCGGCGAGTACCTCCAACTGACCAACCCCCGCTTCGAACTCGCGGACGCGGAGGAAGGCGGTGATGACGGCCGTGAGCCGGTCGAGCAATCGGCGGCCTCCGGTAACGACGTGCTGCTGCCGGTGTATCCCGCGAGCGAAGACCTGACGCCGCGGCAGGTCGCGAAGGTCATTGACCAGGTGCTCGATCCCGCGCTTGCACTGATCGACGATCACCTGCCCGTTTCCTACCGCCGTGAACGCGCGCTGCCCGAACTGGCTGATTCGTACCGCATGGTGCATCGGCCGGACACCACCGAGGATGCGAAAGCGGGCCGTCGCCGCCTTGCGTTCGATGAACTGCTGCTGTTCCAGCTTGGTGTGATGCTCAAGCGCCACCAGCGGCGGCAGGTCAGCCGGGCGCCGGCTTTGCGCCACACCAAAGCGATCGAGAAACACATTCTCGCCCGGTTCCCGTTCACGCTGACGCGGGCCCAGCGGGCCGTCCTGGCGGACCTTCGTGATGATCTCACCGGCGCCTCGCCGATGAACCGGCTCCTGCAGGGCGACGTCGGCTCCGGCAAGACGGTGGTCGCCCTGTACGCCATGCTGCTCGCCGTCGCTTCCGAACACCAGGCGGCCCTGATGGCGCCGACCGAACTGCTTGCCGAACAGCACTTCGACTCCATCGGCCGCATGCTCGAAGGCGGCCGGGTGCGCATTGAACTGC
This sequence comes from Phycisphaerales bacterium, assembly GCA_007135295.1. Taxonomy (GTDB): domain Bacteria; phylum Planctomycetota; class Phycisphaerae; order Phycisphaerales; family SM1A02; genus SLJD01. The sequence continues at coordinate 6,307 of SLJD01000369.1, read as the reverse complement.
TGACCGGGTCGATGTCGGCGTCGGCGCGGCAGACGATTCTCGACGACCTCGCCGCCGGCGAGATCGACATCATCATCGGCACGCACGCCCTGCTGACGGAGTCGGTCCGGTTCTCGAGTCTTGCCGTCGCGGTCATCGATGAGCAGCACCGGTTCGGCGTGCACCAGCGGGCGGCCCTTCGCACGAAGACCACGCAGGCGGACGACGTGGCGGCGGATCACGGGGCGGCGGGGGCCGGCGATTCATCCGACCCGTCGCCGGAGGTCGAGCTTTCGCCCCACGTGCTCGTCATGACCGCCACCCCGATCCCCCGCACGCTGGCGCAGACGCTGCTTGGCGATCTGGACGTCTCGACGATTCGCGGGCTTCCGCCCGGCCGCCAACCGATTCTCACCCGGCACGTCACCGCCGATCAGTCCGACGAGGTGTACGACTATCTCCGCCGTCGCGTCGACGCGGGCGAGCAGGCGTACGTGGTCGTGCCGGCGGTTGAGGCCGGCGAACAGGGACTTGCCGACGTGACCACGCACGCCGAGCGGCTCCGCGCCGGGCCGCTGGCCGGCCGGGCGGTTGCCGTTCTTCATGGCCGCATCAACCGCGATGAGCGGCGGCGCGTCATGGATGATTTCCGCGCCGGCCGCATTGATGTCCTCGTCGCGACCACCGTGATCGAGGTCGGCGTGGATGTGCCGAACGCGACGATGATGGTCGTGGAGCATGCCGACCGGTTCGGGCTGGCGCAGCTCCACCAGTTGCGCGGCCGCATCGGACGGGGTGAGCGGCCGAGTCTCTGCGTGCTCATCGGGGACCCGGTTTCGGACGACGGGACGGCCCGCATCAACGCCATGGTCGCCACGAACGACGGGTTCGTCATTGCCGAGAAGGACCTTGAGATCCGCGGGCCGGGTGAGCTCTTCGGCTGGCGGCAGAGCGGCGAGCCGCCGTTTCGCGTGGCGCGACTCAACGAGGATCAGGACCTGCTGGCGCTCGCCCGGCGGGACGCCCGGCAATGGATTGAGAACAATCCGACCATGGCGGGGGATGAGCTGGCGCTGCTGCGCAAACGCCTCCTGAAGGCGTATGGCCGCACGTTCGGCCTGGTTGACGTGGCCTGACGGGCCGCGGCGCGTCCGGCGGTTCACACTGGTCTCTGCGAAATAGTCTCTGGGGACTGGTCTCTGCGGATGAGGAAATGAATGCCTGATTCACCGTTGACATGGCTCATCGCCGCCGGAATCGCCGTGTGTGCCGCCATGGCCGCCGCCGTTTTCGGCCGGTTTCTCCTGCTCTGGTTCCGCGCGCGGGTCAGCGGCGTCCGCGTTCCGTTCGTGCAGGTGGTGGCGATGCGGCTTCGCGGCCTGGATCCGGCCCACCTCATCGACACCTGCATCACCGCGCGAAAGGCGGGGCTTGCGGTCTCCATCGAGGATCTTGAACGCCACGCGCTTGCCGGCGGCAACGTGTCACGGACCGTCCGGGCGATGATCATGTCCAGCCAGTCCGGAAAGGCGCTGTCGTGGAACGAGGCGCACGCCATCGACCTGGCGGGCCACGATGTCGAGCAGGCCGCCCGGTCGGCGGTAAACCCTGGCACCGCGCCAGACTGAGCAGAGCACATCGCACCAGGCATCGCGCCCCCATCGCGCCGGGCATTGCGTCAGGCATCGCGCCCCCGATCGCGCCTGCCAGCCACGCACACACGCGGCGTCGCTCACCGCCTTGATTGCGCAGCGATACACTGATGCCATGTCCACCAACGCCGAGCTGGCGACGATCTTCGCGGAGATGGCCGGGATCCTTGAACTGACGGGCGCGAACCGGTTTCGCGTCAACGCCCACGATCGCGTCGCCCGGGTGCTGGAGGCCCTGCCGGACGATGTCGCCGAGCTTGCGGACGATCCCGCCCGGCTCACCGCGATTGACGGCATCGGCGAGGGCAGCGCGAAGAAGATCATCGAGTACGTCGAGACGGGACGCATCGGCGAGCATGACGAGCTTCGCCGCGAGGTCCCCGCCGGGCTGCTCGACGTTCTGAAGGTCCCCGGCCTCGGCCCGAAGACCGTTCGAGCATTGTGGGAGAAGGGCGGGGTCGTCGACATCGCCACGCTGCGCGCCAAGCTTGAAAGCGGCGAGCTCGAATCGATTCCCCGGATGGGCAAGAAAACCCTTGAGAACATCCGCGACAACCTCGCCTACGCGGATCAGGCCGGCCGGCGCCTGCGGCTCGGCGCGGCGCTGCCGATCGCCGAGAACATCGTCGAACACCTGCAGCGCCTTGAAGGCGTGACGCGCCTCGAGTACGCCGGCTCGCTTCGGCGCGGCCGGGAGACCATCGGCGACATCGACATTCTCGCCTGCACGGACGATCCGGCCGCGCTGACCGACGCGTTCACCGGCATGGGGCACGTCGACCGGGTCATCGCTTCGGGCGAAACGAAATCGTCCGTCCGGCTTGCCGACGGCGTGCAGGTTGATCTCCGCATCGTCGACCCCGACGCGTTCGGCGCCGCGCTCCTCTACTTCACCGGCTCCAAAGAGCACAACGTCGTGCTGCGCGAGCGATCCATCAAGCGCGGCATGCGGCTCAATGAATACGGGCTGTTCCCGGATGAGGGCGCCGATGGCAGGGACGATGACCGTCCACCACAGAAGCGCGGCATCAGCCCGGTGGCGAGTCGCCGTGAAGAAGAGATCTACCGCGCGCTCGACCTGCCGTACATCCCGCCGGAGTTGCGCGAGGATCGCGGCGAGTTCGACCATGACCTGCCTGAACTGGTCGAGGTCGATGACATCCGGGCCGAGCTTCACGCCCACACCACCGCCTCGGACGGGACGATGTCGATCGACGAACTCGCCGAGGAGGCCCGGGCCCGCGGCTTGCACACGATCGCGGTGACCGACCATTCCCGGTCGAGCGTGCAGGCCAACGGCCTCAGCGACGACCGGCTGCGCGAACACATCGACGCCGTGCGCGACGCGAATACGCGGATCGAGGGCATCACGCTTCTCGCCGGCTCCGAGGTGGACATCCTCGCCGACGGCCGGCTCGATTACGGCGACGACCTGCTGGCGGAGCTGGACGTGGTGGTCGCGTCTCCGCATTCGTCGCTGCGGCAGGACCGGAAGAAGGCCACCGCGCGGCTGCTCCGGGCGATCCGGCATCCGCTGGTTCACATTCTCGGCCATCCGACCGGCCGGATGATCAACAGCCGCCCGGGGCTCGACCCCGATATCAGCCGACTCGTCGACGCGGCGGTTGAGCACGAGACGGCCCTGGAGATCAACGCCAACCCCGCGCGGCTCGACCTGCGCGACACGCACGTGCGGGCGGCGGTCGACGCGGGGGCGCTGCTGGCGATCAACACCGATGCGCACAGCCCCGCCCACTTCGATTTTCTCCGCTACGGCGTGCTGACGGCCCGGCGGGGCTGGCTGCCGGCGGACCGGTGCCTGAACACGTGGAGCAGCCGGACACTGCACGCCTGGCTGAAACGCTCGCGCTGAGCGGGGGCCACTTCCGGGGACCTCATCCGGGGGCCACTTCCGGGGGCACTTCCGGGGGCTCGTCTGGGGACTTCTTCCGGGGGTGTTCCGGGGGTGTTCCGGGCAGATGTTGCTGAATCCGCGTTTTCGGTGTCAAGAACGCGGGTTCCGGGTCGTGCGGGCCGGGGTCATCCGTTCCAGGGGATGCGGCATTCGTCCCCTTGAATGGTTCCAGAGGACTCTTGAATCCTTGAAGGGAACCATTGGAAGCGTCCAGAAGACAGATGCCGGCGTTATGTGTTCCCTTGAATGGTTCCAGAGAACCATTGAACCCCTGAAGGGAACCATTGAATGCTTGCAGGGCCCCCTTCGTTCGTTGGAGGGGACCATTCAACCATTGCAGGGTCCCCTTCATTCGTTGCAGGGAACCCTTCAACCGGTGCAGGTGTCCATTCGACCATTGCAGGGAACCCTTGAATCAGTGCAGGGACCCCTGCAACGCTTCAATGGTCCCCTGCAACATTCCAATGGTCCCCTGCACCGCGCCAATGGACCCCTGCAACGCGCCAATGGTCCCCTGCAACGAATGAAGGGTCCCCTGCCACGCGCCGTCGATCACCACGGCAAAAAGAAAGGCGCCGGCCTGTTGCAGGTCGGCGCCTTCGTCTGCTTCGTCCAAGGCAACCTTCGCCTGTCGTGACCTTCGCCTGTGGCAACCTTCGCTGTGGAAAACAGTCGCGGGGCGGGGCCGTCATCGGCTTACGGGCAGCCGCCCCACTCAGCGAGCAGCGAGCCGAGGTCGGCGCCGCCCACAGTCCCGTCGCCGGTCAGGTCCGCGGGGCAATCGTCGGGGTCAGCGCAGTCGCCCCACTCGGCGAGCAGCGAGCCGAGGTCCGCGCCGCCGACCGTGCCGTCGCCGGTCAGGTCGGCGGGGCACTCCTCGCCGTTGGCGGGCACGCCGGTGGCCCGGATCATCCACACGCCGGGGAAGGCGCCGGCGACGTTGTCCAGCCGCTCGAAGAACGCGTTGCCGGCGAGATCATCAAAGTCCACGCCCTGCTCGACCGGGTTGTAGAGCAGCCACGAGTAGCCGTCGGGGCCGGTCCAGTCCTGCGCGGCGGGCCGGTCGATCCCGGCTTCGGCCCACGCGTAGATGGCGACGAAGAAGCCCCCTTCCACCTCGGTCGGCTCGACCTCGACGTGATTGAATTCCGACCCGCCGAGGTGTTCCGGGACGACTTCCGTCTGGGTCAGCAGCACGGCATTGCCGGGGTCTTCGTCGTCGTCCGGATCGTCCATGATCGCGATGCCGACTTCGCGGTCTTCAGCGAAGTTCGGCCCGAGGGCGAAGGAGACTTCGGTGATGACCTCGCCGCCTTCTTCCGCGTAGAAGTAGTTGCCCCACAGCATTTCCGGGTCCGAGGGGAACGAACTGGGCGGCCCGACGGCGGTGTTCATCACGCCGTCGTCATAGCCGTACTCAATCGAACTGGCCGTGGCGCCGGCCGCCAGGGCCAGCACGCCGATCATCCCCCCCGCTGCCTTGGAAACGGTCCGCATTGGTCACGTCCTTTCTTCTCTCAACATGCGGGATCAAACGCGCCATGGTACCCGAGCAACGAAACGCCCTGGCGCGTCACCACTCAGATCACGCCGTTGCTGCGTCTGCGGCACGAGGTCAGTCGCCTTCCCACCGGCCTTCGCGGATCCGGCGTTCGAGGCGTTCGGGATCGAGCCGGGCTTCGATCTGCTGCATCTCTTCACGCAGGACCAGTTCGCGCTGGCCGCGAACATCCTCATCTTCCGGCGGCAGGTCTTCGAGTTGCTCAAGCTCGCGTTCGATTTCCTGCCATCGGCGTTCGAGCGCCTGTTGTTCTTCCGGTCGGGTCATGGCGGGTTTCTCCATTGATGAACTGATCCGTGCTTTCCTGACTGTTGCATCCGTGATCGCGGTACCCCGGGATCGTGGTACCCCGGGATCGTGATACCCCGGGATCGTGATACCATAGTCCGGACCATACCACCGCGCCGCCGACGGTGGTGTGAACGGCACGGCGGGCAGGAGGAATCGGGAACATCGCCCCACCGATACCGAAAACAGGGCGAATTTCCGGCCGGTGGACGGTAGCGGGTTGCCATGTGCTGCAACTATGATGCGGGGCACACTCGCGGATGCTGGCGGCGGTTCGAGGGATTCGACTGACTGCCGGCCCTTGTCCCGGCCCTTGTCATTGAGAAGAAAGTGTCACGTTTCATGCAGGACTGGAAGACCATCCTTGTCGGAGTCGAGTTCACCGACCGTTCACAGAACGCGTTGACGGAAGCACTGCGACTCGCCGACCAGCGCGATGCGGCGGTCCATGTGATGCACGTCATCGAGACGCTTGTCGTCTCCGACATTCAGCAGATGCTGCGCCAGCCGCTTGATGAGCTCAAGGCCGGTGTCGAAGATGACGCGAAGCGGCGACTTGAGCAGATGATCAACTACGTGCATCCCGGCGGGTACCGCCTGCTCGACGAGGACGGCTCGGCCCGGGCGTGGTCGGACTCGGCGCCGGTGACCGCTGAAGCGAAGGTCGGCGTGCCGGCGGACGACCTCCTGAAGCGGATTGATCAACTGCGGCCGGACCTGGTGGTCCTCGCCCGCAACAGCACCTCCAATCCGGAAGGCGGCGCCGGGATGTACGCCATCCGGTGCGTCCGCAAGGCGCCGAGCGATGTGCTGCTGGTGCGTGAGAATCACGAAGGCAAGTACCGCCGGGTCGTCGCGTGCGTCGACTTCTCGGAGCACTCCAGAAACGCCATTCTCGAAGCGGCCCGGATC
>SLJD01000141.1 GCA_007135295.1 Phycisphaerales bacterium | reverse complement strand
TGTCCAGGCGCCGCCGTCCGATGAACCGATGCCTTCGGCACGGCAGGTTTCACCCGGCGAGCGGCCGGGCCGACTGATTTGATTGTCACACTTCCTTGCCGAGCTGCGCTGACATCCGGCCAAATAACAACCCCGCCGGAGGCGGCGGGGCTGTCGGTACTCGTGAATGAGAGTGGGTTGAACGGTCAAAACGCCACGGTCAGGCCGGCGTAGTATCGCAGATCGTTGTGGTCGACGCCTTCGTCGGTCGTGGACTCATACTCGTTCTCAAGGCCGGCGGTGACAAAGATGCCGCGAAGGTTGTCAAGCTCCATCCGCCAACTGAGTGATGACACCCAACGAAATTCGAAGAAGTCGTCAAGTTCGGGAAAGAGCGTGGTTTCCGCGATCAGGCGCTGACGATCGCTGATCTTCCAGTCGGCTTCGAGGCCGAGCAGGCCTTCCGGCGTCAGATCGTCGGTGCGCTTCCATTCCTTTGAGGCACCGGCACCGATCCGGCCGATGACTCGAAGTTCTTCACTGCGAACAAAGTCGTACCCGGCGCCGCCGTGAGCGCTGGCACGGTGCTTCCACTCACGGAACTCCGTGAAGTCGTATCGGCCCTGGGCAAAGAACGACCACGGGCTGTCTGCGATGTACCAGTCATTGCGGATGCCGGCGGTCAGGCGGCTCTGGTTCTTGACATTGTCGGCCTCACCGTAGAAGTACGACGCGTCGATACGCAGTCGTTCCCGTTCCGTCTCCCGTTCAGTCCGGAACGCGACGCGCAGGTCAAACGTCTCCGTGTTGCCGGTAGAGCCGCCGACGTTGATGTCAAACTCCGAAAGCCACTCGGATTCGACATCGTCCGGAAGGTCAGCCGCCTCATCGTCCTGGACGCGGGCGATCGAGAACGTGGCGGGATCGACGACGGGAGCGGGGGTGGTCGCCCGCGCCAGCCGCAGCGTGTCGTCTGCCGAATTGACGGAAGAGTCCGCTGACAGTGGGGTGGCGAGCGTGGACAGCCCCGCAGTCAGGGTTACTGCCAGAAATGCCTTCGATACGTGCATGAATCGTCCCTTCCTGATGGTAAGAACCAATCCGTACTGAAAGTCATGACCGTGTCACAACACGAGAACGGACCCCCGGAACGCCAGCGTGCCTGATCCTCTGGACCGGTCCGGATGTTAGCGGTTACCTGATTTATTCGCAATGTTCATCCGGCCCCTGCGGTGGCGTGTGCCGCAGCGGCCCCGTCCCGTGAGTTCACGTGCGGCATGGGCCGCCCATCAGGAATCGTCAGCGTCCGACTCAACCACGCCTTCTCGGAGTTCCACTGATCTGCGAATGTCCATGGCCTTCTCGGCCTGGTATTCGAGATCAACGCTCTCGCCCGCTTCACCGCGGATCAGGAATCGATAGGTGCTCACGCCTTCACCGGGAACCCCGGCATCGCTGAGAATTCGAGAGCGGCGGTGATCGGTGGATTGCATGGCATCATCGTGGCGGTGGTCCATCGTGCCGGATGCCACAACGTCGGTGCCATCAGGGGTGTGAACAATCATGCGGTCCGGGGTGCCGATTCCTTTCCGGGCGGCGACAGCCGTGCGGGTTGGAATGATCCGCGTGTTGCGCACTTCGAGGGTGATCTCCCAGAGCGACTCGCCGAGGTTCTCAACGCTGATCCAGTGGAAGTCGAGCTCCGGCATGTTGCGGGCGTGGAATACGGAGAACGCGAAGTTGCGGTGGCATTCCTCTTCGAGCATCCATGGCGGGGGGATGCGGCGGGAGTATTCCGTACCGCCGCCGATGAGCACCTCACCGAGTTGCGGATGGTCGTATTCCGTGTATTCCGTGAAAGTCTGGCCGAAGAGCAGGCGATCTTCCCAGTGCATGCGCTCTTCAGAGGTCGGCCGATCGCCACTCTGGAGGATGCGCCGGTCCGTCCACAGCTCGTTCGTGAAGCTGACAATGCCGAGCCCTTCGTGCAGCCAGGTGACGAATCCGCCGTGCACGGTGTACAGGTCGGCGTGGATGACCCAGTAGTTGTAGAACGGCAGCATTTCCTCGCCGATCTCGCCGAGTCGATCGTAGACCCGGACGTCCGCCCTCGGGTAATGGTCGCCCCGATTCGCGGCGCCGGGTCCGCGCAGCAGCATGCCGCCGGTGTTGTGATACGACTGGCCGGCCGCGACGTTGGGGTGCGCCAGCAGGAACTCGCCGATCGCCCGTGTTTCGGGATAACTGAAGGGGTAATCGCCGGCACCGCGCTGGATCCAGTTCGGCTGCCAGTCACTCGGCCAGTTGCGGTTCATGTCGTAGCCGCCCGGGCCGTCCGAATTGACCTGCCCGTCGCCGCTCTGGTCCACACCTTCCCAGCCGGCGAAGGACCACTCGCCGCTCTCGCCCGGCCCGACACGTTCGAAGATTCTCGGGTCATCCGGGTTTCGGCGATGGGTGCCGTGCGGATCACGACGCCACATCATGCCGATGTGCCCGCTGCCATCGAGGTCTTCCGGCCCGTCACTGTCCGGGATGCCGTCGAAATTCGTGTCCGTCGGACGAAGCCCGGTGCGATACATATGCGGCGTGGAGGGTTCTTCAAACCACGCGACCCGGCCGTCCGGGTTGGAGACCGGCACAAAATAGAACGCCACCCGGTCGACAAGTTCGGTCAGCGGCTCGACCTGGTCGTACGCGCTGACGAGGTACCAGATCGAGTAAAGCGTCGTCTCTGTCGCCTGGATCTCGTTGGCGTGGATGGAACCGTCGATCCACATGGCCGGCTTCTCCTCGTGCCGGCCGGTCTTATCGTTGTTGAGGATCAGCATCCACAGTTCGCGACCTTCTTCCGACTGACCGATCGACGTCAGCGTGAGCAGTTCCGGATACGCCTCGGCAAGATCGCGCATGATCTGCTCACACTCTTCGAAGTCGTAATACCGGTTCCAGTGAATGTCGACGCGACTGTCGATCTGCTGCTGTGCGGCGGTTGGTGTCGCGGCGGCCAGCAGCCACACAATACCCAGCAGCACCATGGTGATCACTCGTCCCATGCGGGTACCTCCTCGCGATCCGGATTCAGCCGGATGACCTGGACGTCGGTGTTTTCGTCAGCGGTCAGACGCAGCAGAAAGTCGCCAAGCTGATGATTGACCACCTCGATTTCGATCGGCTCGCCGTCGTCGAGTTTCAGCATCCATTCCAGCGTGAACCGCCCGCCTGATCCGTCGATCCCCCACGCCCGGTTCA
>SLJD01000387.1 GCA_007135295.1 Phycisphaerales bacterium | reverse complement strand
GTAGCAATTGACTGGACATGCCCAAAGGATACTGCCTCGCCGACGAGTCTTCAACCGTTCATCCGGATAAACGGATGATCGATTCGGTGATGACCCCCTCCATCTCCCTGGCACATGACACCGGCTTGATGAAACACGTCATTCCGTGTGCCGAAGTACCGCTGCGAAGATAGGATGACGATCATGTATGGCCTGAAAACTGCTGACAAACTGTCTCACTCTCCTTCCACGGTCCGGCGCGGCCTCTGGCACTGGGCAATCACGGCAACATTCGCGCTGACTTTGACTGTTGGTGGAGAGTCGTCCTCCGCCGCTGGGCTGGAGGGGAATGAAGATCCCATTCACGTCGAGACATTCGATGCTGTCTGGAAGATCATCTCCGACACGCACTACGACCCAGATGCGCTCGGCGAGGAGTGGGATGACGCCTACGCGGAGCTTCGCCCCGCTGCCGAAGCTGCCGAGTCGACCGCAGAACTCCGCGAAGTCATCAACGAACTGCTCAGCCGGCTCGGGGAATCCCACTTTGTCCTTCTCCCTCGGGAGGCAGTCGAAGGCGACGTGCCGAGCCTTGACGCCCCCGACGCCTCGGAAGCCGACCGAGACGCCGCCCCCCCACCCGAACAGCCCCGCACCCTTCGCGATCGCGCTGACGTCGGGCTAAATGTGCGCGTTCTGGACGACGAAGTAATCGTCACTTCGATCGAATCCGGCGGAGCGGCCGCAGATGCCGATGTTCAGGTCGGCTGGTCAATCGTTGACATCACCCCGGGACCGGACCGCGAGCAGCGTGAAGCCGACGAACCTGATCCGCCGGCTGACCCGGCAGAGGCAGAGACGCGTGGTCCGCAGCGCTGGACCCTGCAGGAGCGAATCGCGCTGCTCCGTGATTCACTGCCAGAAAGTGAGCTTGATCGGCAGGTCATCAGTTTCGTTCAGGAACAGCTGGGCGGTCCTGTCGGCTCGCGAGTTACGGTCACGTTCCGGACGGATGAAAGCGTCCGTGATGTCGAACTCACCAGACGCCGCCCTGAAGGCCAGACGGTCCAATTCGGCAACCTGCCCCCGGTAACGGTCCACTTTCACGCCCGGAATCTCCACATCCCGGATGCCCCGGACCTTCACGTGGGCCTGATCGACTTCAACATTTGGCTCCTCCCGGTCATGCGGCAGTTCGACGAGGCAATCGACGACTTCCGCTCGGCCGACGGCATCATCCTTGATCTGCGCGGCAACCCGGGGGGGATCGGCGGCATGTCCATGGGCATTGCGGGGCACTTTTTCGACAAGCCGGCAAGTCTGGGGACGTTCCGCAATCGAACGGCTGAACTTGAGTTCCGCGCCAACCCGCGGTTCTCTTCGCCGACCGGCGAGCCGGTCGAACCCTACGACGGCCCCGTCGCGATTCTGATTGACCGCATGACGGGCAGCACATCGGAAATCTTTGCCGGCGGCATGCAGGCCCTTGGCCGGGCGCGGGTTTTCGGCGAAACGTCAATGGGAGCCGCCCTTCCATCGACCACGACCCCGCTTCCGAACCATGATGTGCTCCAGCACGCAATCGCTGATTTCGTCAGTGCGGACGGCAAGCGACTTGAAGGGCGAGGCGTTGTTCCCGATGAGGAGATCACGATCGGGCGGGACGACCTGCTGGCCGGCCAGGATCCGATTCTCGAAGCAGCCATCAATTGGATCGCCGATCCCGTCGAAAAGCGTGAAAAAATGGACGAACCCGAAACACGGGAAGATGAGGAGCAGCGCGAGGACGGTCGGGGTGATTCGCCCCCGGATTCCGTCGACGAGGACGCCCCGCCATCCACGCGTTAAGGGTCAGAGTTCCAGCCGGAACGAACAAAACAACCGGCCGGGACGAACTATTCGACCGGGGCGGAGATCACCCGAAAGGAAACCGACGATGATGCACTGTTCAACGCAAGACGCTTCGATGGTCGACCAATGGCGCCGACGTCGCTTCGTCACGGCCCTTCTGGCTGGCGGGACGGTACTCGCAGCGGCCGCCACCACTGCTTTGCATGCTGACGAGCAGGACGACGACTCCCTGCCAGACCCTGGAACTCTGGTCGAGCGGCACGTCGAAGCAATCGGCGGCGAGGAAGCTATCAAGAAGCACGAGTCGACGACACTCCGTGGCACCGTTGAGATGCCGGGCATGGGCATGAACGGAGAGATGACCATCTATGCCGCCCAGCCCGACCGTCTCTACAGCGAGATGAACATGCCCGGGGCGGGAGAGTTCAAGCAGGGCTATGACGGCGATGTCGGCTGGATGACCAGCCAGATGACCGGCCCGATGCTCATGGAAGAAGAGCAGTTGCAGGAGTTCAGGCGTCAGGCGGACTTCTACAACGACCTCAATTTCCTCAAGCATTACGACGACATCACCGTCGCCGGGCGAACAGAGTTTGAGAACGCGGATGCGTACCACGTCAAAGCGACCCTCGACGATGGCGAACCGGTGCATTACTACTTCGATGCCGAGGACGGCTTCCTGATCGGCCGCCGCGCTTGGCAGGAAACCGGCATGGGACGAGCTGAAGCCACCATCATCTTTGAAGAGTACACCGAGCACGACGGCGTCAAGATCGCCACCGTCATCCGAAACAAGATGCAGGGCATGGAAACCATCGTCAACATTACCGACGTCGAGTTCAACACCGTCGATGACTCCGTTTTCGATCTGCCCGATGACATCCAGCGGCTTGTCGAACGGCGTCGCGAGCAGAACACCTCGGATGACAATTGATCCCGTACCGCCGGAACATTCAGGCCCGGGCAGGCGCACCGACCCGCCCGGCCTGCTTCCCCCTGTCACTGACCTCCCGACGGATACACTCCTCCGTGCCTGAGCCGGCCATCCAGATTGAACGCGTCAACAAACACTTCGGCGCGACACATGCCGTCCGCGATCTTGATCTGACGGTTCCCCGCGGAAGTCTGTGTGGGTTTCTCGGCCCCAACGGTGCCGGAAAGAGCACCACGATCCGCATGATCATGTCGATCATCTACCCCGACAGCGGCAATGTCTCTGTGCTTGGTACCAATGCCCTCCGGGCCAAGGATCGCATCGGATACCTGCCCGAAGATCGAGGCGTGTACCGCAAGATGCGCGTCGCGGAGTACCTGCGGTACATCGGCCGACTCAAGGGACTCCACGGCCGTGACCTCAATCGGCGGATCGCCGGCTGGCTTGACCGGATCGACCTGCCCGGC
>SLJD01000297.1 GCA_007135295.1 Phycisphaerales bacterium | reverse complement strand
GCCATGAGCCGCAAAGGTGAGGACCGGTTCGGCAGTCAGACCCCGCCGCATGACGCTTCCGGGTCCGGGTGGGTCTACGACAAGGACGGGCACATTATCACGAACTATCACGTCGTGGGCGACGCCGATGATATCGAAGTTCAGTTGTCGTCCGGCGATGTGCTGCAGGCTGACCTGATCGGCGCCGATCCCGAGACGGATATCGCGGTACTGCGGGTCGAGCCCGAGCGGCTGCATCCGGCCCGCCGCGCGGATGTCGATACCCCATTGCAGCAGGGTGATCGCGTCTATGCGTTCGGCTCACCGTTCGATTTTCGCTTCTCGATGAGTTCAGGAATCATCTCCGGGCTCGGCCGATCCGGCGGGGCGAGTCTCGGCATCCGGCATCAGGACTTCATTCAGGTGGATGCGGCGATCAATCCGGGCAATTCCGGTGGTCCGCTGACCGATGTTCACGGCCGGGTGATCGGAATGAACACCGCCATTGCCACGAACCGCCCGAACCAGGGCAATGAAGGGCAGTTCTCCGGCATCGGGCTGGCCATTCCCATTTCGATGATCGAGCCGATCGTCAGCCAGATCATCGAGAGCGGGACCGTGACGAAGAGTTTTCTAGGGGTGACGATCGAAGAACTGGAGCGGTCGACGGATCGATTCTCGTCGCTCGATTATCAGGGCCATGGTGTCGTGGTGACGCAGGTGCGGCCGGACAGCCCCGCCAGCCGGGCGGGAATCAAGGTTCGCGACATCATTACGCATGTCGAGGAACAGGTGGTCACCAACACCACGCAGTTGACGGCGCGGATCTCCTCGCGGCGGCCGGGCGATCATGTTGAGTTGACGATCTGGCGGGCTGAGGCCGATCGCCAGCCGGTCCAGACGGTGGATGTCGTGCTCGAGGAATGGGATGTCCTGCTGCAGTTGCAGCGACTGGGTTTTACGCGGATTGAGACGGCCACGGCCGATCATGCCGATTCATTCAACGTTGAGTACCGGCCGGGGGCGATCGTGCTCGAAGGTCGGTACGACGTGGCGATGGGGCCGGGAACCATTATCACTCACGTTGAAAACCGGCGCGTGGAGACGGTTGAAGAGCTTCGCGAACAACTCAACATTCGCCGCCAGGAGCGGGATGCGGTAATTCTGCGGCTCGTGCTGCCGGACGGCCGTGAAACCACCCGGCCGCTGCTCCTGCTGTGACCCCACTGTCGTGTCAAGACCGGCCGGTTCGGCTACCATACCCGCCATGACGCAGACCGCTCCTGCCCCGAGTTTTCGCGCCAAAACGGCTCAAGAGCCGCCGCTGCTCGCTGTTGAGGATCTCAAGACGCACTTTCCCGTGCGAAAGGGTATCCTTCAGCGGACCGTCGGCCATGTGAAAGCCGTTGACGGCGTCAGCTTCACGCTCAACCGCGGGGAGACGCTCGGGCTCGTCGGGGAATCAGGGTGCGGCAAGACGACGGTCGGTCGGACGCTGCTGCGGCTCGTGCCACACACGAGCGGCCGGGTGATCTTTGACGGTCAGCCCATCTTCGATCTCGGGCAGAAGGAACTGCGGCGACTGCGGCGGGATCTGCAGATCATCTTCCAGGATCCGGCGGGCTCGCTGAATCCGCGTATGCGGGTCGGGCGGATCGTCGGCGAGCCACTCGCGCTGCACGGGTTGGCCAGCGGCCGGGAACTGCGCAAGCGTGTCGAGCACCTGCTCGAACGGTGCGGCCTGTGGGCGAATGCGGCGGACCGCTATCCGCACGAGTTTTCCGGCGGTCAGCGGCAGCGTATCTGCATCGCTCGCGCGCTGGCGCTGAACCCCAAGCTGATCGTCTGTGATGAACCGACATCCGCCCTTGACGTCTCCATTCAGTCGCAGATTCTCAATCTGCTTCGCGACCTCCAGGTTGAATTCGGCCTGTCGTATCTGTTCATCAGTCACGACATGGCTGTCATTCATCACATCTGCCAGCGCATCGCGGTGATGTTCAACGGCAAGATTGTTGAATCGGGTGATCGCAATCAGATCATCAATAATCCGCAGCACGACTACACCAAAGCGCTGCTCTCCGCCGTGCCGGAGCCTGACCCCAGAGTACGCAAGGAACGGCTGAGGTATGAAGGAATGCGGATGTGATAGTCAGCCGGTGCTGCGGGCTGTTCCGCAACTGTTGCTCTCCATTTGATCAGACCATTGTCCGGTGACGCCATGCCCGAAACCGCTCCCGACCCGATGACCACCGCATCCGAGGACATTCGCGTTGTTGCCGCTGAGTCGCCACTGCGCGATGTGATGGGCGGGGCGTCACGCTGGGAGGTTCCGGTGCATGAGCACGGCTTCGTTGCGCTGGTCGACTCCATGCCTCGCCTCGTCCCGGAAGGTCAGACCGCCGATCAGGCCATCGTGCAGGCCGCCCGCGTCTCGTACGGCCACGGGACCAGGAAAGTCCACGAGGATCGCGGCCTGATCCGCTATCTCATGCGGCATCGTCATACGACGCCGTTCGAGATGATCGAATTCAAGTTCCATGTCGCCATGCCCATGTTCATTGCGCGGCAGTGGATCCGGCATCGAACCGCGAACGTCAACGAATACTCCGCCCGGTACTCGATCGTCCCCGACCGGTTCTATCGGCCGAGCGTCGAGAACATTCGTGAACAGTCGCGATCGAACCGCCAGGGCGGCGACGACCCGGTAGACATCGGGACGGCCGAGGCTTTCCTGGCATATCTCGAACGAACCGAGTCGCATTACGCGGAGTACGAGCAGATGCTGGAAAAAGGCGTCTCCCGCGAGTTGGCGCGAATTGGCCTGCCGGTCAGTGCCTACACGCAGTGGTACTGGAAGTGCGACCTGCACAATATCTTTCACTTCCTCTCGCTTCGTATGGATCCACACGCCCAGCAGGAGATCCGCGACTTCGCCAACGCGATGTACGCCCTCATCAAGACGATCGTGCCGGTTGCGTGCGAGGCGTTCGAGGATTATCGCCTCGGCGGGATGCACCTGACATCGCTGGAGATCGAGGCGCTGCGCACTGGCGAGCCGCTGGCGACAGAGAATCGCCGCGAACAGGCGGAGTGGGAAGCCAAGCGAGCCCGCCTGGGAATCGAGTAACCCCAGGAACTCCAAAAACACACGACGCCCGCGGGTCAGCCGCGGACGTCGTGGTGGGTGGCGCGATCGTTCGTTCAGGAGATACGAATCAATCGAACGCTGAGGTGACACTCACGGGCACTTGCGG
>SLJD01000069.1 GCA_007135295.1 Phycisphaerales bacterium | reverse complement strand
GTATCCCCCGCAGCCAACGTACATGTCAATGCCGTGCGGGTCGAGGCCAGCAGCCTGGTCATCCTGAAGAGACCATGCAAATGACACGCCGACTCGATCGCCATGTTCACCGCGGCAGCGAACTCCCCCCTGCTGTGCAATGCGGCTGTGCAGACCGTCAGCGGCAACGAGCAGGCCGCTGGAAACAATCATGTGGCCCTCCCGACCGGTGACTTCGACGGTGGCGCCGTCCGGTTGTCGGGTAACCAGCCGGGCGATGGCGGGTTGTATGACCTCGACACCGGCATTGCGCGCCTGCTGGCGCAAACCCGCATCAAAAGCCCCGCGTGGCGCGAGCCGTCCGGCGGGCAGATCAAGCTCGAATGGTGGCGTTCGGGGAGCATAAAGGCGGTAACGTAGGGTGCGAACCGGGCAGATCTCCTCAACAAGACCCCCAAGGCCCTGCCGCTGCAGCACCGCGACGCCCCGCGGATGCAGGCAGTGACCACACGTCTTGGCAACAGGATCGTCGCGACGTTCGATGAGCGTGACTCGCCAACCCGTGTGCGCCAGCAACAACGCGGAAAGGGCGCCGGCCGGTCCGCCGCCGACGATGATTGCATCACAGCTATGCTTCACCTTCCCCATTGATTGGTTCCGTTCGTTCCGACCTGCGCGGCCACAGCCAACGTCGACCGAGTGCCCAACTGTAGCACGATGGCCGGTAACAGACCGGAAAAGCTTGTACGTGCGCTGGGACTGGCCTACACCATTGAGTCGGAACCTAACCCGCCATGGCAGCCGGATGCGACGCTGCCGGTTCCTGAGCGTCGGAGCTGTAGTACATGCGTCGGATCCGCGAGTTCAGCCGACACAGCAGTTCGTGACTGAATGTGCCGGCGAGTCGAGCAAGCCGTGGCAAGTGGTTTGGAGCCGTGGGATCAGGGCTGATGAGTTCAACCGGAGTGCCGATCTGAACGTGGTCTTGAGGCAGGTCGGTCAGGTCGATGGTGATCTGATCCATGTTCACACTGCCGACAATCGGGCACGATATCGGGCGCAGGCCACCATCGGGTCCTTCGACGATGACCGACACGGACGCAGCGCACTCATCCGTGTCGCCGTCACGGCGGCCGAGATCAGCAGGGTAGCCATCAGCGTATCCAACAGGCACGAGTCCGAGACGGGTCGGCCGCTCTGCGGTCCATGTCGCATCGTAGCCGACCGTCTCACCGGGCTGAATGTTCTTGAGCTGCACGATCCGGCTCGTCCACGTCACCGCCGGACGCAGGTGCTGGGCGTCACTGATGACTTCGCCACCTTCAATAAGTTCCACGCCGTACCCCGCCCATGCAAGGCCGACACGGACCATCCTCTGGTGATAGCGCGGATGGCGGAGTGTTGCGGGAGTGTTGGCAAGATGAACAAGACAGTCCTCAGGAATCAGCTCGCGATTCTCTTCAATGACATTCTCAAAGATGCGCAATTGATCATCGGTGCGTGATTCATCCCAGCCGGCGCTGACGAAATGGCTGAACACGCCGGCCAAGGTGACGCGCTTCGCTTCGGCGACACGACGGAGCAGACCGGGGGCGTCTTCGATTCGACAACCGCTGCGACTCATTCCGGTATCAACCTCGAGATGCAGCGGCAGTTGACAACCGAACCGCTCGCAGAGCCGTATGAGCCCGTCGAGGTGCTGGTGGTCGTGCACCGCAAGGTGAACCTTGCCACGAATAAGCCCCCGATAGATTTCATCGGTCCGGCCAATCTCATAAACCGGCATGAGCACGAGCACCGGGACGTCAATCGAGCCGCGCATCAGTTCCGTCGCCTGCTGGGCCGTGTAGACCGCGAGCATATCCGCTCCCGCCGCCGCTAGATTTGTTCCAAGCCGCAACCCACCGAGGCCGTACGCATCGGCCTTGACTATCGGGCAGAGAGAGCAATCTGGGCCAACCAGGTCGCGTAGGACCTGCATGTTGTGGTTGACGGCTGCGAGATTGACCTGAAGGAGACTCGTGTCCTGCATAGGCAGTCCTGTCTCGGAATGTTCAAAAAGGTTGGTGATTCAGGCACTTCTGACGTTGCCGCTCCGGTCAACCGATTGCGGCAGTTCATCTGGGTGAACTCAGCGGGGCGATCCGGAGCAGGTTCTGGCGGAGGCCACGACGAGGGTCCTTTCGGGGGTAAAGACTCATCCGGGGGATACTGTATCTTGTATCGACTGAACTGGCGCGCTACCATGACTCAGTGTCGCAGGAACCGGGCGAGGCGATGGCGGACCATCGTCAGCGCGGTAGTGCCGATGTTTTCACTGTCCCGGTGCTGCCCGCTCCTCCGCCGCCCGCCGTTCTCAGATTGCGGCCTGTGAAGATTTGCTCCATGAACATGAGTACTCAGACGACACCGCAGGATCCCTCATCACCAGAGGAACTTTTTGACGAAGACGTTACGTTCGAACAGCTCGGCCTTGACGAGAATGTGCTGCAGGGCGTGCGTTCCCACGGGTTCAAGCACCCGACCACCATTCAGCGGCACTTGATTCCCCATGCCCTCAAGGGCCGCGATGTGCTCGGCCAGTCGAAGACGGGGTCGGGCAAGACGGCGGCATTCGGCCTGCCGCTGCTGCAGAAAATCGACCCCAAGACGCCGTTTCAGGGGATGATTCTCGTGCCGACACGCGAGCTCGCCCTGCAGGTGACACGTGAGCTGCGCGAACTCGGCGGGACCACCGGCGTTCGAGTGCTGCCAGTCTACGGCGGCCAGCCTATCCGCACGCAGGCCAACAAACTGGAGAAGAACCCGTCTCTGCTTGTCGGCACGCCGGGGCGGGTGATGGATATGCAGCGGCGCGGCTATATCGACTACTCAAACATCCGGTTCGCCGTGCTTGACGAAGTTGACCGAATGCTCGACATCGGGTTCCGTGAGGATATTCAGAAGATCCTCCGTGCGATGCCCAAGAATCGCCAGACGATCTTTGTCTCCGCGACGATCTCGCCCGAGATTGAACGGCTTGCCCGCCAGTTCCTCAAAGATCCGGAAAAGCTTGAACTAAGCGCGAGCCGGTCCCTTACCGTCGAGCAGGTCACACAGCGGTATTTTTCTGTCGAGCCGTGGGACAAGAAACGGTTGCTCGTGCATCTTCTGAAGAAGGAGGAAGCGGCACTGACGCTTGTGTTCTGCCGCACGAAGAACACCGTCGACGGCCTGACCGACTACCTGAAGCGCAAGAAGATTGAAGCCCACGCGATTCATG
>SLJD01000346.1 GCA_007135295.1 Phycisphaerales bacterium | reverse complement strand
CCTGCCGATCGGCGAAGGCGCCCGGCCGGTGACGCTGAGCACCGACGATCTTGTCATTGCCGATGCCGATCGCCCCGTCGCGATCGCCGGCGTCAAGGGCGGCGCCGAGACCGCCGTCACCGACGACACCACGGACATCCTCATCGAAGCCGCCACCTTCGATCCCGCTTCCGTGCGCAACACGAGCCGGCGGCTGAAAATCTCCAGCGATTCGAGCTACCGCTACGAGCGCGGCGTTGCCCCCGCCACCGTCGATCCCGCGGCTGACCGGCTGGTCGAGCTCATTCTTGAACTCTGCGGCGGCGAACTCGTTCCCGGCGTCCTGCGCGACGGGGCGCCGATGCCCGCCCGGCGGACCGTCTCCGTCCGGCCCGATCGCTGCCGCCATGTCCTCGGCGTCCACGTCACGGATGAGCAGATTGCCGGCTGGCTTGAGCGACTCGGGTTCGCGCCGCACCCCACCGGCGACCGCATCGAATGCACGATCCCACCGGCCCGGCTCGACATCGAACGTGAAGCCGACCTCATCGAAGAAGTCAGCCGCATGTTCGGCCACGACAACATTCCGCTGGCCGAGACGATCAACGTCCGCGTCGCCCCGCCGCAGGCCGATCAGCTTGCCCGCCGTGCCGTCCACGACACGCTCGTCGGCCTCGGCTACGTCGAAACCGTCACCCATTCGCTCGTCAGCGACCAGGCCGCCAGTCTCTTCCTCCCGCCCGGCCACGAACTGCTGCGTGTCGACGATGAACGTGCCGGCGCCGAGCCCGCCCTGCGTCCCTCAACGCTGCCGAGTCTGCTTCGGGTTCTCGCCACGAATCACGATCGCGGCGTGCGGGACGTCAAGCTTTTCGAATCCGCGGCGACCTTTGCCAGCCGCGGCGACGAAACTGGCCACGAAACGGTAGAGCAGCGCCGCATCGGCCTGGTCGTTCCCGCCGACGACCCCCAGCACGGCCTGCGTGAGCTTCGCGGCATCCTCGAACGCCTCGCGCGGCTTCTCACCGGCCCCGACACTCGCCTGGCCGTCACCGCCGCTGCTGACGACGCCGCCCTGCCGTGGTTCGATGCGCAGGGCGACTTCGCGGTTGACGACCGCCACCTCGGCTCATTCGGTGTCCTTGCCAGCCCGGTCCTCGAGCACTTTGACATCACCCTTCCGGTCTGCGCCGCCGAAGTCGCCCTGCCCGTTCTGTACGACACCTACCCGCCGATCACCCAGGCCCGCGCCCTGCCGAGCTATCCCGCCATTGAGCGTGACGTCTCCGCCATCCTCGACGAGGCCGTGCCGTGGGCGAGCGTTGAACAGCTCATCACCGACCTCGCCCCCCCTCACACCGAGGCGGTTGAGTACGTCACCACCTACCGCGGCAAGCAGATCGGCGCCGGCCGCAAATCCGTCACACTCCGCGTCCGCTTCCGCTGCCCGGACCGGACGCTCACCCACGACGAGGTCGACCCGCAGATGGACACCATCATTAACGCTCTTTCCACCACGCTCCACGCCACGATCCGCTCATGAACGCCCAGGAAGACATGCCCCCCCCGGACTCGGACGCCGAGGCCGGAAACGGCCGTCTGGCCGATCGGACCGTCGCGGACTTCGTCCGCGCCGCCGCGTCGAAGCAGCCGACCCCCGGCGGCGGCGCGGTCGCGGCTGTCACCGGTGCGCTCGGCGCGGCACTCGGCGCGATGGTGCTGAACTACACCGTCGGCCGCAAAAAGTACGCCGAGCACGCCGACCTCCACGACGGCGCCCTCACCGAACTCACCAACCTCCGGCAGCGCCTGCTCGACCTCGCCGATGCTGACGCCGCGGCATACCGGGGACTCAGCGACCTCTGGTCCCTCGATGAGAACGACCCCGTCCGCCGCGAGCGCTGGGCCGACGCCGTCGACGCCGCGATCGACGCCCCGTCGCGCATTCTCGGCGCCGCCGAACAGGCCCTGCACCTGGCCGAGCAACTCTGCGGCCGGTCGAACCGCATGCTTCGAAGCGACCTCGCCATCGCCGCCGAACTCGCCGAGACCGCCATGCGCGCCGCCGCCTGGAACGTGCGCGCCAACCTGCCGCTTCTTGACGACAACAACCGCATCGCCGGCCTCGAACAGTGGCTCGATGACACCCTTGCCGATGCCCGGCAGACGCTGAGCACCATCGAGTCCCACTGCCAGCAGCCCTGATCCAGGCCCTGACCCAGGCCCTCTGATCCAGGCGCTTTGACCCAGACGCTGACCCGGGTACTCTGACCCAAACGCTGGGAACCGGTCAGTAATCGCGACGGACGAACAGCCACGCCGCCAGGCCGAGCACGACGAACTCGAACAGCAGTGACGTGCCGATCACCCACCAGATGGAGCGGCTCAGGATCGTCTCCTCCAGACGCTGCGCCGCCCGGCGCTGGGCCGGCCCGCCGTACATGTCGGCAAAGGGGGCGTCGGCGTGGTCAGCTTCGTCGTCGGTCTCCGGCAGGTCCGCCGCGTCGCGGAGCCAGCGTTCCAGCAGTTCGATCGTCTCGCTCGTCTTGGGAAGCGCGGTCTTCGCCGCGTAGAACGCCGTGTGGAATCGTTCGAGCGTCGCGTGCCCGGCCTCGTCGACGGCCTGGCGGCTCCTCTCGCGGGATTGTTCGAGTTGCTGCAGTTCGCGCTGCAGGGCCTCGCGCCGGTCGTGCTCATCCTCATCGAGCGCTTCGAGCCGGGCGCGTGCCGACTCGATCTCCGCCGTCGTACGGTCCACCTGCTCCTGCTCGATCTTCGCCTGTTCCTCGTGAATGAACCGCTGGTTGAGCAGGGCGACCTCGGTCGTGTGAATCAGGAAGATTCCAAACCAGAGCAGCAGCGTCAGCAGCAGCGACGCGATCGTCGACTTCGTCAGCACGCCGAGCAGCACGCAGACGGCGTAGAGGTAACTGAAAAACAGCAGCAGCACCGGCACCGCGAGGAACAGCCCCGGCTCCCATTCGCCGCCGCGGAGGCCGATCAGCAGAAACGCCGCCGCGCTGAACACGAGCACCTGCAGCCCGACGAACAGCAGGCCCGTCAGGTACTTCGTCAGAAACAGCCGCAACCGGCCGATCGGCCGTGAGAGCAGTTGATCGATCGCGCCGGTCGAAATCATGTCCGGGAAGATGCTCGCCGTCGACACCAGCGCGAGAATCGTCGCCAGCCACGCCAGCCAGAACTTGATGCCGAAGTTCACGAAGAGGATCTTGTACAGCTCCGCCGGCGTGATGTACCGGGCGT
>SLJD01000425.1 GCA_007135295.1 Phycisphaerales bacterium | reverse complement strand
GGTCGCCGGCTCCACCACGTCCATCCACTGCCCGTCGTTCGATTCCCAGTGCGAGCCGTCGATCAGGTGGGTCACGACCCGGGCGGGCGCTGCCGGCCGGTCAGGCGATGCGGGCGACGCGGCCGGCGCGACTTCTGAACCTCGGTCAGCATGCTGGACATCGTGAGTCATGGCGGGTCGTCCGTGGTGGCGGCGTGGCGGTCGATCAATGCCGACGACAATCGTACCACCGCCGCGTGCTGCGCGAACGGCCGCTGAGCGTTCACCCGCCGAATGCCACGATGATCGCCTTCATCAGTTGCGCCACGACGCCGAGCACGAGCCCGACGCTGTTCAGCGCGATCGCGGTGGTGACGAGGCGGCGGGACGGGCCGAGCCGGGAACGGGCGATGAACGATGCGAACAGGCCGATGATCGACACCGCGATGGCGAGGTACCCGTTGATGATGAGCGCGGAAATGACCGCGGCACCGCCGAAGACGACGCCGACGATCACGGCGGTTGAGCCAGCGGGATCGACGGCGGGAACAAGATGCTCGTTCGGCTGCATGGACATGGCGATGCTCCGGTCGGGTGTGATTCCTATTTGAGACGGTTTGAGGCGGTTCGAGGCGCGCCAGGCACGAGCGGCGGGATCGCTTTCACATGAAAAGCCATGCTGGCGACGAAGCCATTCTACTGCGATTTATGCACAGAAAAAGATGGAATTCTCAAAAAGAATGGCTGGGAGCGCAGTCGGAGGAGGGCAGCGCGGGCGATCACCGCCTGTCATCGGGCTGTCATTGGGCGGCCACCGGGCGACCAGCGGGGCCGGTCAGCAAATGTGGAAATCTGCTTCCTGCCCGCTTCCGCTCTTGCATTGCGACTGAGTCTCAAATACAATCTGCGACTTCTCGCCAGTTGTTGCGTCTGAGTCTCAATCGCAGAAGGAGCGAAGGCATGCCTGCCACACCCCGTCACGCCACACCCCGTCACGCCACACCCCGCCGCCATCACCGGCCCCGCGTCGGCTTCACGCTCGTCGAACTGCTCGTCGTCATCGCGATCATCTCGCTGCTCATCGGAATTCTGCTGCCCGCGGTCCACGCCGTCCGCCAGTCCGCGCGGTCCATGCAGAGTCTGAGCAACGTGCGGCAGATCGGCTCGATCGCGATGCAGAACTACCTGACCGAGAACAATGGACGGTACCCCTGGCATTCGTCGGTGCTCAGCAGCGGCAGCCGGCCGGACGGCGAAACCAAGCCCCGCTGGCCCGATTTCCTTCAGCCCTACATCAACAGCAACGAGGTGTTCGTCAGCCCGATGATCGATCTCAGTGAAGGTTCGCCCGAAGCAATCCTCGGCAAGCGGTTCTGGCATGAGGTCTCCTCGGACAACCCGATGCGCGTCGCGGAGCTGGCGCTGAACAACGACGGCCAGGTCGACGTGGCAGCGCTCGACTTTGATGAGGACAATCTCTTCGTGTACGGCGGGTACGGCTACAACTACCAGTACCTTGGCAACTCACGCGATGTCGATGACATGGACCTGCCCTTTCGCAGTGCCATGGTCAGGATCCGCAAGCCCAGCAAGACCGTGGTGGTCGGCGACACTGAAGGCGCCAACAACGGAGCCGACGGCCAGTATGCCCTCGATCCGCCCATCCCGTCCGACCGGGGCAGCGGCCGGCCGTCCGGCTTCTACGCCTCATCTGATGATCCCGACGCCCGCGCAATGCCGTCCGAGCGCAACCGCGGCCGGGGCGCGTTCGTCTTTGCCGACGGCTCTGCCCGCGAAATGCGGCGAGATGAGATCGACGACTCGAATGGCGACGGCGAGCCGGACAACGGTTACTGGAACGGCGACGGCAACCCGTACAAGAAGTAGCCAATGATCACGCCGGCTCCGAGTTCGAGATCAGATTCGAGATCGAGATTGAGTTCGGCACCATCACAAGAGCGGGCGTGGTCGCGCGACGGCCACGCCCGCTTTTTCGTTTCTGTCTTCGTGCGGGCGGGCTATTGCTCCACTCGGCCGTGCGACCTGATGCGCATGTTGATGGTCTGGTACAGCGATTGACTCGTCGCCGGCCGTGGATCCCAGCCCCAGATGGCCGGCTCCTGTGGCGACTGCGCGGTGACCGGCGGCAGGTAGTGGTACGCCAGCGGGATGCGGCGGTTGTGGTTGCGAAGATTGCCGAACCCTCGCCACGGCTCATGTACGCTCAGGGCCCGCAGGTTCTGCGCGCGGAGTTCATTGATGTCGAACGGCACCCATCCCGTGTCGGGCAGGTAGAACTCGCCCCAGACGTCGTACTCACCCTTGTTGCGCCTGGCCGGATCCTCCCTGGTGCCGATGACCGCGCGGGCGGGGATGCCGGCTGATCGCAGCATCGCCACGCAGATGTTGACGACGTCAGGCCGGCTCGCCTGCCCACGCTGCGCCGCCGCCTCAGCGCCTTCGATGCGCAGGCCGACGATCGCCCGATCGTGCCGCCTGATGATGCCTTTGCTGCTGACGTGCAGGTTCAGCAGGCTGTACCGGACGAGTTCTTTGGCGGCGATGTACGGAGTGATTTCGCGCAGCCGGCCCTCCGAGACGCGCTCGACGGTTTGCGCGAATAACTCGGCGTCGGATTCGATGTACTGCTGCGGATCGAGTGCGTCGCGGACCTCCTCCGGCCACTCGGCCGGCCACGCGATCCCGGCGGCTGCTTCGTCATTGATGCGGCTGTTCCATACCTTGACGTCGTAGCCGACTTCCCACCGGATCGCCGTGCCTTCGAACTCCTCGATCGGCAGCACCGCCAGGTGCTGGTTGAGCGGCAGGCCGTCGTCGATCCGCGCGCGATCGGAGATGGTTTCGTCGGGCACGTAGTCCGGCAGCAGACGCGGTGTGAGCGAATCAAGATCGATCTCGCTGAACGTGCTCTGCAGAATGAGCGGGAACATGATCGGCGTGTCTTCGACGGCGATCCGGCGGGCTTGCGGCCGGACGGGCATGCGGTCGAGCGTCTCCGTCGCGATCGTCACCTCGTACCGCAGGTTGTACGCCCGCGGGTCGTAGCGATCGAGAGCGCCTTCCGGCGGCCGGCCGGCCGGGGCGTCAAGCAGCATCGCGGCGCACAACAGACTGATCAGCAGCGGCATGTCACGCTCCTTCCTCCGCCCGGCCGTTCTCTGTAAGGATATCCGAAGCCCCGCCCCGGCGGTTGCAGTTTCCGTGCCGACGGGCGCGGCAATATGCCGGCGGCATTATCTCCCGTGC
>SLJD01000448.1 GCA_007135295.1 Phycisphaerales bacterium | reverse complement strand
GTCGCCCCGACGGCTTGGAGTACATGGGGGCATTCGGGGTGTTTCGGGGTTCGTGTCGTCGCCGGCGGCGTCCGGAGCTGGGCGGCCTGTCCGGGCCATGACGAGAGAACCAGCACCTTCTGCGCATGACTTTCGGGGCAAGAAGGCATGAGGATCATGAATCACCTGACGACATCATTTGTGAGGCGGTTGAGGCAGCGGGACGACGCCGCGTGGTTTGAGCTCTGGGAAGTGTTCGGCCCGGTGCTCCGCGCCCAGCTTGCCAAGTGGGGCCAGGGCCGGATCGGGGCCGAGACCGTCCGCGACCTGACGCAGGAGACCCTCGCCTCGCTGTCGAGTTCGATCGACCGGTACGACCCCGCCCGCGGCGCGCGGTTCAGCACCTGGCTGCTGTCGATCGCCAAGCACGCGCTCGGCGACGAAATCGACCGCCGCATGGCCCAGAAGCGTGGCGGCGGGCGCACCCCGGCCGAGTTCGACGAGCGTTTCATGATGCAATCCGCCGAGCAGGAAGCCGACCGCCACTACGAACAGAACGTCTTTCACGCCAAGGTCTACGCCGCCATCCGACGCACCGAGCACGAAGCTGACTTCGTCGCCTTCCAGGTCTACCGCATGCGGGTGATGGACGGCATGAGCGGCCGCGACGTCGCTGAGCAACTCGGCGTGAGCGAGCCGACCGTCAGCCGCCATCTGCACAAGGTGCGCGGCCTGCTGCGACAGCGCATCGCGGAAACCGTCGCGACCTACAGTTTCACCGAAGACGAGGCCACCGAGGCCGAACGCGCCGGCCTCGGGTCTGATGACGACCTGTTCGACGAAGCCGTCGCGGAGATCTATCACCAGCAGGCCCGGCTTGTACGCGAGGACGAGGCAGCCGCCTCGCAACGGTGGTGACCATGCATCCGGTGTACCGCTGCGTGCCATCACGACACACGGCTCAGAGGTCGATCAGCCGGACCGCCCCTGAACCGCCGCGCCGCCATGTCAGCGGGATTCTGATGCAGGAGCGTGTCCAATGAACGGCATCCTGTTCCTGTTCTTCGCCATGATCGCCGTCGTGCTGTTCGTTCTGCTCGTACTGTTCGTGCTCGTCCCTGTGGTGCGCGGCGTCGGATGGCTCATCGGCCGAACCGCCGACGGCATCGTCTGGCTCATCCGGCATGTGTACGACTTTATCGCCGGCGTCATTCAGGACACGGTGCGCTTCGTCGGGTCGATCCCGGCGATGGTGGCCTTCAGTCTGCTGTCGATGGCGAACATCATGATCGGCCGGTGGTCCGCCTCCGGGCACTTCGCCGAGTCATTCCGGCACGAGCTGACCGTCGCCGGCCTGTGCATCTATCGAGTGCTGCTTCAGCGTCCGCTGCGTCTGCTGCTGCTCGACGGGCTGCTGGAAGGCATCGAACAGCGCGTCCCCGCCGCGATGCAGTACACCCCCGGCTCGGATGAGCCGCCGCGCCGAGCCGGATCGTTTCCCGGCTACACGATCGTCGGATCGCTGCCCGGCGGCGGCAGCGGAGCGAAACTCTACATCGCCGAGCCCGACCCGCAAAAGTCCCGCCGCTGGCCAAACGCCCCTGAGCACGTCGTCATCAAGTCGTTCGCGCTGACCGACGGTTCATCCCTGCCGCAGATCGTCCGCGAATCCCGCGCGCTCGAGGCGGCGAGGAAACTCGGCCTCGTCCTCGATCACCAGATGGAGGACCACCGGTTCTATTACGTCATGCCGTACCACCCCGGCGACCACCTTGGCCTGGTTGCCCGGCGGCTGCACAGCGTTTCATCCGTCGACGGGCTTGACAACCGCAACCTGCACGAAGCGCTCGGCTACATCGAAGACCTGCTGGACACGCTGCGCACCTACCACGCCTACGGCCTCTGGCACAAGGACGTCAAACCCGAGAACCTCATCGTCCACGACGGCCGGGCGCACCTCGTCGACCTCGGCCTCGTCACGCCGCTGAGTTCCGGCATGACGCTTACGACGCACGGAACCGAGTACTTTCGCGATCCGGAACTCGTCCGCCAGGCGCTGCGCGGCGTGAAAGTGCACCAGGTCGACGG
Organism: Phycisphaerales bacterium; assembly: GCA_007135295.1. GTDB lineage: Bacteria > Planctomycetota > Phycisphaerae > Phycisphaerales > SM1A02 > SLJD01. Next base: position 10,385 of record SLJD01000448.1, on the reverse strand, counting down.
CACGAAGTTCGACATCTACGCCGCCGGCGCTGTGCTCTACTTCATGATCGAGAACACGTTCCCGGCTCATGGCGGGCTGAGTTCGATCCGGCGGCGGTGCCCCGAAGCGCTGCGGTGGGTCGTCCGCCGGGCGATGACCGATTACGACAAGCGGTACGCCTCGGTCGAAGCGATGCTCGCCGACCTCCGCGCCGTGCGCAACGCGCACGATCCCTTTGCCGTCAAACCCGCCGCTCTGCCGTCGATGCGCAGCGCCGCTGATGAAGTCGACCATGACCGGGCCGGGAATCATGACGCCGAAGTCGATGAGTTTGATGATTCAATGCGCAGCGCCGCGGCCGGCGCCTCCCAGTGGCGCGGCTCGCCGACGCCCCCGCCGCCGGGCCGGGATCGCGCCGACGTCCCGGAGCGGCCCGCCGCCTCGTCTGCCGCAGCATCGGTCGAAACGCCAGCCCACCCGCAGCGGCCGAACCTGCGCGTGACGAACTGGTGGACCGGCCAATACGAGCCGTCCGATGGTGATTCGCTCAGCGTGCGGCCGGATGAAATGCGCGCTGCCGGAGCGACGACGGGAAAAGCCGCCAAGAAAGCGAACAAGGCCGCGCAGAAAGCCGCCAAGAAAAGTGTCAAAAGCGCTGCGAAGCAGGCCAAGCGCACCGCCCGGGACCAGGTTCGCGACGCCCGGCGCCGCGCCAGCGCGACGCGAGCCCGCATCGCCAGTCGCCCGCCGCGTTCGCCTCGTTCAGCCGCGGGCAGCATTGCCGTCGCCTTCGTGTTCTTTGCGATGCTCGTTGCCCTGGTCTTCGCCGCGCTGCCGTTCACCGGTTTGGCGACCCAGTCCACGGATTCGCCCGCACCGACTGATCCAGTCGCCATCCCGCAACACGTGCAGCACGCCACGCGACCGGTGCTCGTCATCGACGATCATCCATCGAGTACGAACGCGGACGTGCCGCGCGAGGTCGAGGCCATCATGACGCACCTGCGCGACGAATACGACGCCCCCGCCGCGACGGACGACATCGACGCCGAAGCCGCCATCCGCCGCGTCATGCGGTACTGGCAACGTGGCGGGGAACATGCCGGGGCACGTGGCGACGAGGGCTTTGCTGCCGAGGATCTGCGCGATCTGCTCGATGAGTTCGACTATGCGGGGATCATGCGGATCGTCGCCGCCGACGACGATGACGACCGATCCGTCGACATCATGTGGATCGGCTTCGACGCAGAAGATGCCGCGTCCATGCCGTCGCAGCCGATGCGATGATCAACGCCGCTGCACGACCAAGCATGCATCGGCCGCAGCCGCTCGGGCTGCGACGACGAGATGCGGCGAAGAGGTTCTACGGCGTGCCGCGCGCAATGTCCTCAGCGGGGATCGGCAGGTCCGCCGGCCCATCGCTGCCGCCCGCCGGCCCGCGCACGTCGGGGCGGATGCGCCGGCCGTAGTCGATCGGCCCGAGCACGTAATGGTCCAGTTCCTGCATCACGCCGTCGACCGTCCCGCCTTCCTCGTCAGGCACGGCAATGAGCACGACATCCCAGAGTTCCAGGGAGACCGTGTCCGCCTCGGCGTCGATTTGAACGCGGGATCGCGCTGCGGTGAGCGAAAGCGTCTCCGTGTTAAGCCCGAAGCCGATCATCTCGCCCGTCGCCGGGTCGATCGATTCTGCGGTGATGCGCCACGGCCCGAACCAGCCGAACGGCTCCGCCATCGCCGTCTCATGAATGTGGCGGATGATGTCTGATTCACGCTCCGCCGGCGTGCGCAGCGTCGCCACCGTCGCCATGGTCAGCGCGACGGCCAGCCCGCCAAGCGCGAACGGCGCGAGCAGGCGCAATGGCGTGGACCCGCCGGACGCGTTCTTTCCTCCCCTGCGCGATGCAGTCGACGCAGCAGCATCATGCGCTGACAGCCGTCGCGACGGGTGCTCATGACGATGGTGCTCAGGGCCCGGCGAGTTCATGACGGCTCCATTCGATTCCCGGTTCCGAGTTGAACGCCTGCAGGGGCTATCGGACATGCGGAGCCGTCACTTCACTCCGATCGTCCGTCCCGCCTCACCGTCTTCGCCTGAACTGGTGGCATGGTGGGACGAGCCGGCCGATCCCGGCGAGCCATTCGGAGACGCCGACCGAGCGTCTTCCACGACGACCGGCGATTTGGCTGCTTCCGGCGATACGGCCGGGGCCGCTTCCGTGGGCACTTGGGCGGGGACGGGATCCACCGTGGAGGACTCGATCGCCCCGCCGGCTCCGATCTCGGGGGGGATGAAGAACCGCGCGTGCGGGTCGCTGGCGAACTCGTACCGGTCGCGGTGATGAATCAGCCGCCAGATTGTCATAGACGTGTCCTGAAGCACGACGGCTCGCGGCGTGCCGGGGAAGCCGAAGCTGCCGGTGTTGATGACCGTCCTCGCCCCGACCGGCCAGACGCCCGGCCGATGCGTGTGGCCGATGATGATGAACTGCGCTGCCGGGGCGTGCTGAACCAGAAAGTCCGCCGCCAGCCGCGGAATCTTCCGCCAGTACGCCAGGACCCGGGCGATGGCCCACGGCCGGATGAGCATGTTTGGGATTGTCGATTGTTCCGCCTCGTGACGGAGGTTTTGCCACTCGGCGAGCGATGCGTGCTGGGCGGCGCTCAGGCGTGCTTCGAGCGTGCCGCGGGAAGGCGGGTCGAGCCGGGCGATCGCTTCGTCATGGGCCTCGCGCATCCGCCCCGCCGCCGGGCTCCACGGCGCGATCGCCGGGTGCAGCACGTCGCCGTGTGTCACGAACACCGCCCCGTCCGCCAGATGGATATGTCGGATGTCGCTGAGGTACGGGTCGTGGTTGCCGGACAGCAGCACCAGCTCGACGCCGTCCTGCTCGCAGAGGTCGTAGAGCTTGAGCACCTGGCAGGCGGCGGCGGACCAGTGGCGGGGATGGTGCACCTCCGCGACGTCGCCGTTGACGATCAGCCGATCAGCCCCCTGCCAGAGCGGCCGAAGCTGGGCAGCGTCGGAGACGGCGGCGTGGGGGCGGCCGAGGTGCGTGTCGGAAAGGATGACCGTTCGTCGGGACATTGGCCTCGCATCAGCGGACGACGTGACGAGAAATCTCAGGATGATCCCGGCCCGGGCATCCTCGACAAGCCAGCGGCGGACATGTGACGAAATGTCCGACCAGAGCCGCTGCGGGCCCCGGTCGTGTCGACCACGAAAGCCCGCTTCGCGTTATTGGACACGCCGCTCGGGGTACGGATTCGTCGCAGCACCGGACGCCACGCGATTGTCGTGGACTTCGGAAGCACTGCGACGCGATGAACTCCCGTCGCGCGACCGGAGCCGCCGCGCGCGAGGACGCTCCGGCTCACTGTGCGTCGGGCGGTTCACATCTTCGTTGAATCGCGATCGCGACAGGATGCGCCCGGCCCGAAGGTGATCGCGTTCTTGCCGCGCTTCTTTGACTCGAGCGCCCGCTCGTCTGCGACGCGGAGCAGCGTCGCCGGGTCTTGGCCGTCCCACGGGAAGGTGGCGATACCGGCCGAGATGCTCAGCGTCGCCGGGGCCTGCGGGCCGAGTTTCGGGAACTTCATCCGGCAGACCTGATCCTGAAACCGCCGGGCGACCTGCTCGATTGAATCGGGATGCGCCGACCCCGGTTCACGCGGGCCGTCGAGATCCGCGAAGATGACCGCGAACTCATCGCCGCCGATCCGGCAGACCCGGTCCCCCCGCCGAATCACGGACTTCAGAAGCGACACCGTCTCGCGGAGAATCTCATCGCCGGCTTCGTGACCGAAGTCATCGTTGTACACCTTGAAATCATCAAGGTCGAAAAGCATGACCGTTACCGGCAGCCGCCTGGTCCGGGCGTTGTCGATCGTCTGCTGGACGAAACTGAAAAAGAACCGACGATTCCACGCGCCGGTCAGTTCATCCTGGTACGACCAGCGGCGGAGCGTGCGGACTTTTCGGTCGAGCGCGAGCCACCAGCCGAACCATTCCGCCCACGGCCTGAGTTGTTCGGGGTCGGTGTTGGCGGCGAAGAGACGCCCGAACACGCGCCCGCCGGTCGTCGCGCCGTCCGCCGAGACGGCCTGTTCCGGCCGAGGGGCCGTGACCGCCACGCCGTTGTTCGGCTCGTCCTCGTCATTCGCGCCGGTCACGCGGCGAAACGCCGGCTCAACGAGCCTGCCGTGGGCCGCCATCGCCCGCAGCGCGAGATCGACGAGTTCTTCCGGCCGGTTCATCACCGCGTCGATCAGGTCCACATCGCCGGGCGGATCCGTCTCGCCGTCGGCCTGATCGATCCGGTCCGGCCGGGCCGGAGCCGCGGCCATGGCGTCAATCTCGCTGTCGGACAGGTTCACGTTCATCGCGTCGTCATCACTCGCCATGACATCATCGAGCGTCGTTGAACCGGATGCCGCGCCCGCCGAGGCCGAACCGCCGCCGTTCTGTGATGGCTCGCATGGCGGGTCGTGTGGTGGCCGGTCGTGTGACGGCTGGTCCGATGCGTCGTGTGATGGGCCGGGCACTGGACCGGGCGCTGCATGAGCCGTCCCACCGCGAGATGCGGAGCCGCCATGGCCGTTGTGCACCGCGTGGCGAATCAGCGCCGGGTCAAGCGGGCCGGTCAGCACCTCATCAAAGCCCAACTGCCGGGCGTCGGCCTCGCTGCTCTGCAGGCCGTCCGAGGCACCGGGCGATGACTGGATGAGTATCAATCGAACCGACGGGTCGAGCGTGGCGAATGCTTCGCTGACCTCGCGGCGATTCATGGCGAGTTGCGCTTCATCGATCAGTACCGCCAGAACCGGGCGGTTGGCTGCGGTACGGTTCACCTCGCCGAGGGCGTGGAAGACGTCCGGCACCGCGACGAGGTCGAACGATTCGCCATCGACCCCCGCAAGGTCTGCCGCCGACCGGCCGACGTAGACGACCCGGGCGCGACGCGACGAGGAAACGGGATTGGTGCTCGCATCGGTGGCGGTCATGAGTGGCGTCCGTCCTGCTCCGGCTCCATGTCCTGCATCAGCAGGTTGATCTCTTCTGAACTGACCAGCGTGGCCGACTCGTCTCCCGCACCGCGACTGCCGTTCTCGGCATCGCGGCCCGGTGGGGAGTGCGCATCCTCGTCATCGCCGCCATCCGGGACAAGTCCGTGCCTCGGATCGGCTGATGATTCCTGCGCGGCGGACGCCTGTTCAGCGCCCCGCCCCGAAGATGACGCCGAGGCCGACGCCACGGACGAACCGGGAAGTTCCAGCCGCCGCAGTTCCCCGTCGTCCAGCACGAGCCAGACCGGCGTTTCGGGCAGATACCGCGCAACCGCCCGGAGCATCGATCGCAGGTGCGTCCAGCGGTCGGCTTGTTCGACGATCAGGCCGGCCGGCCGGCGCGGCTCGAACGCCCATGCCTGCCGATCTCGCGCCACGCCGTCAAGCAGCAGCAGCCGCGTCATCGCGGTCAGTTCCCGATCGGTGGAAACCGCCGTCCACTGCCGCTCAGCGAGCACGGCGGCAACGTCATCGCAGACCGTTGAACCGGCCCGCAGCACCACGCATCGCATGTCTTCCTTTGCATGAGTCATGGCCGTCCCTGCCGCAGTATCGGACGCGTCATGCGGCTCCGCTGCCCCGCCTCGCCCTCATGTCACTCGCCACATCAGCGCCGGCGGGGGCGTCTCTGCCGAGCCGGCTTCGCCCGCGTTCCATTGACAGTGTAGCACGGTTCATCGCCGCGCCGGCATGATTCCGCACAACGTTCCGGATTTCACAAGACCAGTCACCACCCGACCCGCCGACCCTGCGTATCCCCGCACGGACCACGCCCCCAGCTTCCGATAATCATCCCGGCCGGCGGCGTCAGCCCGAGGCGGTCTGTTCCAGCAGCCGCCCGGCCAGCACGGCCGCGGCGTCGGGCGGCCGGTTTGCGCGAAGCGCCTGCTTCATCCGCTCAAGCGTTGCCCCATCGTCGAGCAGGTTGAGCACCGCCGGGCCGACGGTCTCTGCATTGACGGCCGGATCGACCGCGTCCTCGACAATCACCGCCCCGCCGATGCGTTCGAGCGGCTCGGCATTGCGGCGCTGGTGCGCATCGCGGTGGTGCGGGTACGGCAGGAACACGGCCGGCACCGCATTGGAGGCCGCCTCGGCAACGCTGCTCGCCCCCGCCCGGCTGACGGCGAGGTCCGCCGCCCCCCACGCCCGGCCCATGTCGTGCTCGAACGCCTCGACCCGGCCGGCCACCCCGGCGTTCTCGTAGGCCGCCCGCACCCGGTCGACCGCGCCGCTGCCGGTCAGGTGGTAGACCTGCCAGTCCGCGAATCGCTCAGCGTGGTGGCTGACGAGATGCGCCATCAGGTCGTTGATCGACCCCGCCCCCTGCGATGCCCCGGTGACGAGCAGCGTCCGCCGCTGCGGATCAAGCCCGAGCGATGACCGGCACGACGCAGCGTCATCGACCGCCAGCGCCCGCCGCCGGACCGGCATGCCGATGACCTCGCTCGCGAAGCCGGGGAAGTCGGGCAGCGGGACGGCGCTGAGCACCTCATCGCGGCCGGGCACGCACCGGCGGGCCATCCAGCGATTCGCCTTGCCCGGCGGATTGTCCAGGTTCATCAGCGTCACCGCCACGCCGGTCCGCCGTGCCGCTGCGACGATCGGCGCTGCGACGAACCCCCCGAGCGCGACGACCCGGTCCGGCCGATCAGCCGCCATGATCCGCTCCGCCTCACGCCGACCCCGGCGGTTGTCGAGAACGAACCGCGCGAGCCGGCCCGGCCGCACCGACAGCCCCGACGCGGTGATCGGCTCGTACGCCGCCCCGGCCTCGGTGAGCATCGTCGCATCGATCGGGCGCTGCGAGCAGAGGAAAAGCGTGCGGACCGTCGGATCCTGCTCGGCGAGGCGTTCGGCGACGGCCAGCCCCGGGCTCAAGTGACCGCCGCTTCCCCCGCCGGCGAAGACGATCAGGCCGCTCATCCCGGCTGCCACTCCCCGGGGCCGCGGCCGCCGAGCGCCACGCCGCCGGCGGCGGGTCCACCAGCCCCTGATGCCGAACTGAATCGTGTTTCGTCGCGCTCCGTCTCGGCGGCTTCTTCGCGGGCGAGTTGCCGGTCGATCGACACCATCATGCCGATGGCCAGTGACGTCAGCAGCCAGCCGCTTCCCCCGCTGGAGACGAGCGGCAGGGCGATCCCCTTCGCCGGGACCGCGCCGGTCACGACCGCGATGTTGATCAATGCCTGGCAGGCGATCATGAACAGCACGCCGAGGCAGAAGACCTTCGGGAACGGGTGGGCCAGCCGCCGGACGATCGCCAGCCCCGAGAGCAGCAGCACGCCGTACAGCGCCACGACCATCAACGCCCCGAACAGGCCCAGTTCCTCGCAGATGATGGCGAAAATGAAGTCTGTCGTGCTTTCCGGCAGGTAACCGAACTTGTGCACGCTGTTGCCGAGGCCCCGGCCGGTCAGCCCCCCGCCGGAGACCGACGCCATCGACTGAATCACGTGGTAGCCGATGCCCTGCGGGTCGGCGTAGGGGTTCATGTACGACTCAAGCCGGGCGATGCGGTACGGGCTGTGAATGACCGCCGCGAGGAACCCGGCCGCCCCGAGCGGGATGAGACTGCCGACCTGCCACCACCGGCAGCCGGCGGCCCAGAGGACCATCACGCACACGCCGAAGATCAGCACCGCCGTGCCGAGGTCCTCGATCGCGATCAGCGCGCAGAGCCCGCCGATCAGGATCATCGGCGGCAGGAAGCCGGTGAACGTTCGCCCCATCGCCCCCGCCCGCCGCGCCGCGTGCCAGGCAACCACGAGCAGCACGCCCCACTTGGCGAATTCGCTCGGCTGGAACGTCACCGGGCCGACCTTCAGCCACCGCAACGCCCCATTGACCTCGTGCCCCAGGGCCGGCACGTACACCAGCCCGAGCAGGCCGAACGACACGAGCGTGATCCACAGCGCCGGCGACTTGATCCCCCGTGCGAGGTACAGCCGGTCCATCCGGATCGAAGAGCCGAGCAGGAGCATCCCCAGCGCCAGGCCGGCGAACAGCACCGGCCGGCCGAGCAGAACATCGCGGATCTCGATGCCCCGGTCGCCCCCGATGCCGAGCCCGGCGGAATTCACCATCACCACGCCGAACGTCAGCAGTCCGATCACCGCAAGAATGAGTCCGTGTCCGGGGCGAAGCATGGTTGAACAGGGTATCGGACGTCGGCGGCGTGCGCGGCCAGGATTCGCACAGCGTGACCGCATCTCGCCGCCGGTCTACCATACGCGTTCCATGATCGACACCCGGCGACAAGACGACGCCTCAGGCGACCGCCGCAGCGACCAGCCGGGCGGCAGAGGCGGCAAATCCGTCTACTTGGAGACGTTCGGCTGTCAGATGAACGAGCTCGACAGCGAACTCGTCCGCGGGCAGTTGACGGCCCTCGGCTACCGCTTCATCGACGAACCGGGCGACGCCGACGTCATCCTCTACAACACCTGCTCGGTCCGCGAACAGGCCGAAAACAAGGTGCTCAGCCGTGTCGGCCGGGTCGGGATCGAGAAGAAAGACGGCTCGGCCGTGGTCCTCGGCGTGATCGGCTGCATGGCCGAACGCGAAGGCGCGTCGATGATGACCCGGTACCCGCAGATCGACCTCATGTGCGGCCCGGGCGAGCTTGACCGCCTGCCGATGCTGCTCGACAACGCGATGAAGACCGACGCCGTCGAGCACGCCGACCGCATCGCCCTGCAGGGCAACCGCACCCGGCGGACGTCGACCCTCGCCGCCGCCGAGGACGACCTGGAAATGCTCGACCTCTCCCGCGCGTTCGACCCGGACCGGGCCGCCGCCGGCGGGCGGTCGGCGTATGTGCGCATCACGCGCGGCTGCAACAAGTTCTGCACCTACTGCGTCGTGCCGCACACCCGCGGGGCCGAAGTTCACCGCCCGCCCGACCACATCGTCGACGAATGCAGGCGACTCGCCGATCAGGGCGTCATCGAGATCACGCTGCTCGGCCAGACGGTCAACCATTACATCTACACGCACGGCACGTCGCTGACGGTCGATGGCCGGGAGATGCCGCAGGTCGGCCCGGGCCTTAAGGCGTTCCGCGAGACGAATGCCGCCGCCGGCCAGCGGGTTACGACGTTTGCGGACCTGCTGCACCGGATTCACGAAGAGGTCCCGGCGATTGAGCGGCTCCGCTTCGTGACGAGCTACCCGCGCGATTTCACCGACGACGCCCTCGCCGTCATGGCCGCCTCGCCGCGCATCTGCAATTACCTGCACGTCCCGGCCCAGTCCGGCTCGAACCGGATGCTCAAGGCGATGAACCGCGGGTACACGGTCGAGGAGTATCTCGAGTTCATCGACCGCGCCCGGGCCGCACTCGACGACGTGTCGATCGCCGGCGACATCATCGTCGGGTTCCCCGGCGAGACGGAAGAGGATTTCGAAGCGACGAAGGAACTCATCCGCCGCGTGCGGTTCAAGAACAATTTCATCTTCAAGTACTCGCCGCGGCCCGGCACGGTGGCGATCAACCGCTTCGACGACGACGTGCCGTTCGAGGTCAAGCGGCGGCGGAACAACGAACTGCTCGAACTCCAGGCGGAGATCAGCGCCGAGGTGCACCGGGAATACGTCGGCCGGACGGTCGATGTCTTCGTCGAACAGGTCAGCCGCCGCTCGCAGGCCCGGCAGGGCAATGTCGAACTCCGCTGGCAGCAGCCGCAGGTGCAGATGACCGGCCGGACCGCGGGGGACCTGATTACCGCGTTCGACCTGCCGGCCGGCTTCTCGCCCGACGAGATGATCGGCCGGATCGTGCCGATCACCGTCACCAGCTCCGGCCCGCTGCTGCTGACCGGGCACCCCGCTGAATCGCCCGTGCCGCAATAGAACAATTCCGCGCCGCCGCGCGACAGCGAGCCGGGGCGTCCCCGCCCCCGGCGCCGTGCGGACTGCGGTGTGCGTCCGATACGCCACGCAGCCCCCCCCGTGCTCGCAATCGATCGCGCACTATCGCTACCTGTTTCGCGACGGACGCTGCCGGGGCAGAGGACTGCCCGGCTCGCTGCGGACACGTCGGCACGCTGTCGGCGGCAACGACGCGCAATCTGCTGTGTGCGCCCAAGATACGCGTGTCGCCCCCCGGTGGCGCATACCATTCGCACGCCGAATATGCGAAAGAACATCCGCCTTCGACGAAACGTTGCCGGCTCGTAAGTCCGGCAAAATCGGCGAACGGTCCGGATAACCGGCCGAAAGCTTACCCATCTTGAAATTTTGAAAATCGACGAAGCCAATCCTTGACATGAAGTGAAATGGCCCTATCTTCGAGAGTGGAAGTGAGAAGCGGCAGGTGCTGCTTGGAACACTCCGG
>SLJD01000248.1 GCA_007135295.1 Phycisphaerales bacterium | reverse complement strand
GCAGGCCGGGGACCTGGGCGACGGCGTCGAGCAGGTCGGCGAGGGGGCTGGTGCGGCCGATCTGGCGAGTTGTCAGGCGGCGGTGCTGGCGGCGGCGGAGGGCGGTTTCGTGGCCGTAGGCGCCGATGAAGATTCCGGTGAGAACGATTTCAAGATGCCCGCGGTCGACGAGGCGGCGGGCTTCGGCGACGGCGTCGGCGATGGTCTTGGAGCGGAGCGTCGGGCGGATCTTCGGCAGGATGCAGAAGGTGCAGCACGCGTCGCAGCCGTCCTGGATCTTGAGTTCCGCGCGGGTGTGGACGGTTTCGGCCGGGCGGCCATGGGTCGCGGGGGGCGGAAGTTCGACGACGGGCAGGCGGTGGATGACCGGCTGAGAATCACACCCGGCGGGGCGGGAAGCCGGCTCGTGCGCCTTGGTCGCGGGTCCGGCCGTGGTGGTGGTGATTCTTTCCGGGAATGTGTTTTCCGGGGCCGGTTCGAGGACTGGTTTCGGGGCTGGTTCCGGGGGGGCGGAACTGGTTTGCGGTGAGCTACGTATGGAATAATTGAGATGCTGCTGATTGAGCCACCGGTCGACGCGGCGCGCAAAGCGGTCGACGAGGGACGAGCGATCGTCGGCGGCATGCGTGAGCACACGGTCGGCTCGGCCGGCCGCCCCGGCGGCGTCGTCGGGATCGGTCGAGGCGTAGCAGCCCGTGACAATAATTTCTGGAGAATGACTCGTATGATGGTTGTGTGTCTGACGGTGATCCGGATTGGTCTGGTCGTACGACAACTGGCGGCGCCGGGCGCGGCGGATGGACTGGCGGCTTCTGGCCGCGGCCTGATTCGTGACGCTGCACGTGTGAACGACTTCCAGGTCTGCCGGGTGGCGGTCCGGAGCCGGTAAGAGGCCGCGGCGACGCAGCAGCGTTTCGAGTTCGCGGGTTTCAGCGTGATTGACCCGGCACCCGAGGGTGGTGATGCGGAATGTCAGCGATCGTGTCATGCCGGTTTCATGCTATCGGGGCGATTCGTCGCGGTCAGGCGGGTGGGGTCGAACGCTGGCGTCGGGGCAGACGTACGGGTATTGTATTTTGCTCAGCGGTGAGGGGGGTTCTGCTGGGCGGTGCTGGGCATGGCGCGAGGCGTGCTCAGGCGTGAAATCCCTTTGGGAGCAATGAAGACATGGCCAATTCCAACTCCGCATGGGGGATCGAAATTGGTGCGTACGCGCTGAAAGCCATCCGCCTGGAGCGGGAAGGCGATGAGGTGCAGGTGACCGATTTCGCCGTCATCCCTCACAAGAAGGTGCTCACCACGCCGGACACCGACCGCGACGAGCTTGTCCGGTTGGCGCTCGGCCAGTTCACGAGCCAGCGCGAGCTGGAACACGAGCGGATGATCATGTCGGTGCCGGGGCACGCGGCGTTTGCGCGGTTTGCCAAGCTGCCGCCGGTTGAGCCGAAGAAGGTGCCCGACATCGTCCGCTTCGAAGCGGTGCAGCAGATTCCCTTCGCGATCGAAGAGGTGGAGTGGGACTACCAGACGTTCACCTCGGACGATTCGCCGGAAGTGGAAGTCGGCATTTTCGCGATCACGCGCGAGCGCGTGCAGCAGCGGCTGTCGCTGTATGGCGAACTGGGCGTAACGCCGGATGCGCTGACGCTCAGCCCGCTGTCGGTGTTCAACGCGATGAACTACGACCTGGCCGGTTCGAAGACGGACGGGCCGGTCGTGTATCTGGACATCGGCACGCAGGCGACGGATGTCATCGTCGTCCATGAAGGCACGTGCTGGGTCCGCACGTTCCCGCTCGGGGGCACGCACTTCACCGAAGCGATTGCCGAGTCCTTCAAGCTGAGCTATTCCAAGGCGGAGAAGCTCAAGTACGAGGCGGCGACGAGCAAGTACGCCAAGCAGATCATGCAGGCGATGCGGCCGGTCTTCAGCGACCTGCTCCAGGAAGTGCAGCGGTCGATCGGGTATTACCAGTCGATGCACAAGGGCGCCGAACTGGAGACGATGATCGGGCTCGGCTCGACGTTCAAGATTCCCGGCCTGCGCAAGTTCCTCGGCCAGCAGTTGCAGATGCAGGTGCAGCGGCTGGACGAGTACAAGCGAATTTCCGTGACCGGCCGCGAGGCCGCATCGTTCGCGGAAAGCGCGGTGAACATGGCGACGGCGTACGGGCTGGCGCTGCAGGGCGTGGGGCTGGCGTCGATCGACGCGAACCTCGTGCCGGTGCCGATGCTCCGCGAGCAGTTGTGGCGCGGCAAGACGAAGTGGTTCGCGGCCGCGGCGGGGCTGGCGATCGCCGCCGGCGCGGTGACGTTCTACCAGCCGCTGACGCAGTCGCGTCACCTCAACCAGGGCGGCCTGCCGCCGCAGGTGCAGCGGACGATCTCGATGGGCAATGAACTGCAGGGCGAGCTGACCACGCTGCAGGAGGAAGGCGACATCGGGTACATGGCCGAGAACATGGTCCGGCTCGCCGACTACCGCTGGGTGTGGGGCCACCTGATGCACGACATCTCGCAGGCGCTGCACTCGCCGGGTCCGCAGCCCGAACTGCTCAGCGCCGATCTGGATGAGATCATGTCGATCGATCCGGAGGAGCGCCGGTTCATTCAGCTGCGCAACCTCCAGAGCGAGTACCGCTACAACGAGGAAGGCGACACGCGGCGAATTGCGGTGACGATGAACCTTGAGTTGACGCACCGCGACGCGATTGCGTTCCTGAACGAGACCGTCGAAGACTGGCTCCGCGACCACGCCGAGCGGGATCACGTGCCGTACCGGATCGTGGACGGTTCGGTTCGCACAGTGGTCAGTGACCTTGAGCGGCATGAGGTCACGGACGATGGTGAACTTGAAGGCCGGGGCGACGGTGGAACAGGCGAGGGCCGCGGCCGGTCGCCGGGGGATCGCAGGCCGGCTCAAGGCGGTGGAGGTGGCGGCGAAGACGGTGGCGGTGGCGGCGCGATGTCTGGATCAAGAGGCGGGGATCCGGGTTTGGCGGCCCCCGGCAGTGGTGGAGGTGGCGAAGACGGTGCGGGACGAGGTGCCGGTCGGGACAGTGGCGGTCGAAGTGGCTGGCGAGGGGCGACAGGAAGGCCGACGGGGGACGACCGCGACGCGCTGGAAGCTCTCGACGAAATGGCTCCGCTACCGGATCGCCCATCGATCTATCCGCCGGGGGCTGAAGTTGTCCATGTGCCGGTCCGGTTCGAGGTTGAACTGTTGGAGCCGATGCGGTTGCGCGATGAGCCGGAAGCGGCTGACGT
>SLJD01000022.1 GCA_007135295.1 Phycisphaerales bacterium | reverse complement strand
TAACGCGGCGGCAGGGGCAGCTGGAAAACCGGTCCAGGCGGAGAAATTGCACTGTTTTGCCCAGAGCGACTGAAGTGCCCGATCCATTTATCCGAAATCGAAACAGAACGCAGGATGCATGCAGGTGCTGGCGGAGGCCGCAACTCCTGAAACCCTATATGAACCCCTGTCCAGCCGCTCAGTCAGAGAGTATCCGCCATGGCCGAACCAACCCCCGCTCACTCCCACGAGGCTTCATGCCCCGACGTTTCACGCCCCGGCACCGGCCGCGCTGACGTTGATTGCAGCACCGGCTCGTCGCTGCCGTTCGATCGCCGGTCCACCCCGCGTCTGCGGGTCAGTGGATCCGCGACACTGTTTCCGCTCGACGGCGAGCAGTTCGGCGACATCCTGGAACTGCGGATGCTGGATTACGGCGAGGGCGGATTCGCCGGCCTCTCGTCCCGGCCGATCGAGTCGGGGACGGCGGTGAGTGTGGGGTTCGAGGATTCACGGCTGGTCGCCTGGCGTGGCGTCGTGCTGCGTTGCGATCCGCCGAGCCCGGAGGATGAAGAACCGAAGTACCGGATTGCGGTGCGCTTTGAAGCGTCACTGGCCGCCTGATCATTGTTGATAGTTTCCTGCCGCCCGGAACCGCGGTTTCCGGTCCATCGCGCACGGACGCGCTGTGGGCTGGGGACCGCGGTTCGCTTGGCGCGGGAAATGAATCTCCGGGTGGAATTCAGCGAAAAACATGAAACGTGCATTCGCCGGCCGACCGCCCAAGGTCCATATATCACGTTGCTTGTGAATGTGGACCGCCTGCGCGGGCGGCAATGAACCGGCGAAGAGGGCGGGACTGCACTGAAGAACCGGCGGGGTCGATAGGACAAGTGTGTCTCGTGTGGCGTGCGCCGGCTTGATGGGGCGTCCGTCGAGCCGCCGGAGGGGACGGCTTGGCGGCCGGGTCGGCTGCACGCCACGGAGGGGCACACCGTCGTCACGACTCAGCGGGTCGCGACGGCGATTGTGACCGGCTCGTTTCGCTTGCTTTCGGGCCGGCTTCAGTCGGGAAGATCGGCCACGGCCGGAGGACGCTCGGCCAGCATTCATTCGTTCGTACACGCATCAGTCTGATCCGAAGGAGTAACTCCCATGCGTACGCACCCCGCCCGCCGAAGCCAGCGCGGCTTCACCCTCATCGAAATTCTGATCGTTGTCGTAATTCTCGGCATCCTCGCCGCCATCGTGATCCCCCAGTTCACGAGCGCCTCGGAAGATGCCCAGACCAGCAGTGTTCAGAGCCAGTTGCAGACGGTCCGCAGCCAGATTGAACTGTATCGTGTGCAGAACGGTGGTTATCCCGACTTCGACCAACAGTGGGATGACTTGCTGGATCCTCCAGACACTGCACCACAAGATCGTTACCTTCAGTCAGAGCCGCGAAATGCGATGCGAGGCAATGAGACTGGAGTTGTTCAAGGCACAGATGAACCGAGTGGTGATCCGGATAATCCCCAAGCCGCAACTGGTGCCAGTGCTGAACATGGCTGGTATTGGAACACCGACTCGAGCATCATGTATGCCATCGATGGTGACGACAATCTGGTTGAGTGGTAATCCGCTCGTGAACGTCACGCATTGATGCATCTGAGCAGAAGGGGCATCATTACGGAGTTCTCTGCGGAGGTTTCGGATGGGCCCCATTTACTTCTGAATGGGACGCCGACGTGGACGCACGTCGGCGTCTTTTTTATCCGATGTTTCGTCAGCCATGATGCAATGGATGCGACAGACACGACCTGCCCGCCACCGTCCGCGACGCGGTCAGTCAACAGCCGGTGTGGCGGCGGTGATCGCGGCCGTGTTCGGGGCCGCGGCGGCGACGCTGTACTTCGTCCCGGCGTCGCTCCAGGCCGAAGGGGGTGCGAAACAGCACATCACCGAAGCCGACGACCCGGACCATCAACAGGTCATCGAGCACCTCGCCGCGATGCTCGCCCGCAGTTATCGGATTGAAGCGATTCGCCGCGACCCGGTCAGCGACGCGGTGGACGTGACGATCTGGCTCGAAGCGGAACATCCCGACACCGGCCCCACGCCGGGCGAACTGGCGGTGCTGCGGCACAGCCCGGTCATGCAGACGGTGACGCTGCACCACGCCGCGGGCGTCGATGGCGACCTGCTCGAACCGTGGTGGGGGTGGATTGAGCAGGGGCGGCTTGATCAGGACGAGTTCGCCCGCTCCTGGCGGACCGACCCGGAGATTCACCGCCAGGTGCTCGCCGTGGGGGTCAGCGACTTCGAACTGACTGAGTTGGAGCTTGCCGACGTGGAACAACAGGACCGCCCGGATTCCCCGGATCACGCGAGACTCAAACTCTCGCTTATTTGGCCGGTCCATTCAGCCGATGCTCCGGATCGGGCGTCCCTTGTGGTGGACGTTCGGCGCGGCGACTGGGGCCGCACGGAGTGAATCGGCATGCGACAGCAGACGTATCTGAACGTGATTCTGACCGTCAACGCGGTGCTGCTCAGCGGCGTGGTCTGGACGCAGGTATCGGACCGGCCGCTGCTGGCTGAACAGGCACAGGCCCAGCCGGATCGCGGCTTCCCGAACCCGAGCCAGCAGCGCCGGGAAATGATCGAAGTCCTCAACGCCATCAATGCGAACCTCGCCAAGCAGCATGAGCTGCTCAGTTCCGGCAAGCTCCAGGTGGAAGTCACCTCGCTGCCCGAGGTTGAGGACGATCAGTCCGCCGACGCCGGCCCGCTTCCCCCGGGTGTGGTGCGCGGAGGAGGCGAGGAGCAGCCGTGATGCCCCGTCGTGGACGACGACCGGGACATGAACTGCGCCGCATTCGATCAGCCGGTTACACCCTGATCGAGTTGGTTATCGTCATCGCCATCCTCGGACTGGCCGGGGCGATCATCATTCCGCAATTGGTCGACGGCGAACGGTTTGATACGCAGGCGGCGGTCCGCCGGGCGATCGGCGACCTGAGCTTCGCCCAGTCCGATGCGCTCGCCCGGCAGGAATTGCGACGGGTGCACTTCTTCGAGGACGGCAGCGGCTACTGCATCCTGCGCGTCTCCGACCATGACTACGACGAGCCGTTCGATCCCGACACCGCCGAGTACATCCTCGATCCGATGGGCGGGGCGTCGCGCGGCGGGTTGTACATCGTCGATTATGAGCAGGACAGACGGTTTCAGCACGTGACGATCGAGGATGTGAACATCAATGGCGGTGGTCGTGACATCGTCTATGACCAGCTTGGCGGGACGAT
>SLJD01000273.1 GCA_007135295.1 Phycisphaerales bacterium | reverse complement strand
GCTGCTTCAAGTCCCGGTTCAGCTCGGCTGAAAGCCCGCCCAGCGCCCCCTCGATGCCGTCTGGCAAGAGCTCCAGCTCGTTGGAATCTTGCTCTTTTTCCCATGCGGCAATCAAGAGATCTACGATGTATGTCAGGATAGCACCCCCTTCTTCTTGCATAGGAGAAACACGGCAGCGCCGTGAGGAATAGACGCAATGTCCCCCTTGGAAAACGGACCGTGAACCGTGTCCCCGATCCTGAACGCCGGCGTCGGGGCCGTGGGGCCGAGGATGGCGTGACACCCGGAAAACGCCTGCTCGAATTCCTGGCGGATCAGTCGCCGAGCCTGCATCGCCCGCTTGTAGTAGGCGTCGTAATACCCGGCACTGAGGACATAGGTACCGAGCATGATACGACGCTGGACCTCCGGGCCGAACCCCTGGCTTCGACTCTCAAGATACAGATCCTCAAGCCCACCGCTGTCGGTCGGTACGCGTCGACCATACCGCACCCCGTCGTACCGGGCGAGATTGCTTGACGCTTCAGCCGGTGCGATGACGTAGTATGTCGCGATGGCGTAGTCCGTCATTGGCAGATCGAGGTCGACAATGATGGCGCCCATGTCCCGGTAGCGTTCGATGGCTTCGTCCAGCACACGATTCACTTCAGGATCGTTTGACTCGCCGCGGTACTGCCGCGGGACCCCGATCCGCAGGTTCTCGATGGGCTGTTCGATGCGGCTGAGGTAATCGGGGACAGCAACGTCAGCCGTCGTGGCGTCACGATCATCGACACCTGCAATGGTTCGCAGGATCATCGCTGCATCGCCGACAGTGTGGGTCAGCGGGCCGATCTGATCCAGACTCGAACCAAACGCGATCAACCCCCACCGGCTGACGCGGCCGTATGTCGGCTTGAGTCCCACCACGCCGCAGAAGGATGCCGGCTGACGGATCGATCCGCCGGTGTCCGAACCAAGGGCGGCGGGACAGAAACCGGCTGCGACCGCCGCCGCACTGCCGCCGGACGATCCACCCGGGACATGACCATGGCTCCATGGGTTCCGCACCGTTGCGAACGGGCAGTGCTCGTTGGACGAACCCATGGAGAACTCGTCGCAGTTCGTCCGTCCGATGACGACACCGTCGCTGGACTGAATCCGTTCGACCGCGGTGGCGTTGAACGGGCTCTGATAGTGCTCGAGTATCGAGGCGCCGGCCGCCGAGGATCCAAGGGTGCTGACAATGTTGTCCTTCAAAGCGAGCGGCAGGCCGTGCAGCCCCCCGATTTCAGCTTCGCGACTCCGTCGCTGGTCGATCTTCTCGGCCTGCTGCAGCGCGGATTCGAAGTGCAGCTCGCGAAAGCATCCGAGCCGCTGGCCATAACGGGCGATGCGGTCGACGCACTGCTGAACGGCGTCGACGGCGGTCAACTCACGATCACGGATCGCTTCGGTCAGCCCGAGAATGGTGTCGCGCGCCATGGTCAAGGCCCTTCCTCAAGGACCTTTGGGATGGCGATGAAGTCCTGTTCCATGTCCGGCGCGATAGAGCGGAGCTGCACGACCGGTAGCGACTCCCCGGGGTTGTCGTCCGCCAGCCGATTGGCGATATCGGTCGGGTGGCTCTGCGGTTCGACATCGTCGAGCGGCAACTCTGCCAGTCTGGAAACGTGTTCGAGGACAGCACCGAGTTCGGAGCGATACTGTTCGATCTGTTCATCGGTGGGACGCAACCTCGCCAGCTGCGCCACCCGTCGGACCTGTTTTTCAGTCAATGTATCAGCCATACGGGCAAGGTATCACAACCGTACCCGAACCGCCGCAGGGCATCGGTCCAATGTAAAGCGAAACTTCGTGCAGATCATTGTCCGCTGCGAGTTGCGGGGCATAACCTGATGTCGGGAACGGTGTTACGACGGTGCTCGGTTGGCTGAGTGTCGAGCTGCGCCACGTCATGCGCCGCGCAGGCCGGATCAAGCGTGCGTCGCGATGTGCCGATTATCTTCCAGACTCTGAATGAGACATGTGTCCGCGGCCGACCTGAACAAGACCGCAAACACATACAGCTTTCCTATTTTTACACTGTGGAGGCAGATGTTCGGCTATACTCCGCCGTCCGCCTGCCGCAGGGCCCGGTTTTGAGGGTATCGCGAACCCCGGCGGGCACAGTCAAGGTGTATCTGAAGACGTTGCATGGAAGTCATTCGTGGTATTCCGGTCTCGCCCGGGCTGGTCATTGGCCGGGCTTTCGTACTTGACGACGCGGTCGAGCGTATCCCGCGCCGGCGGGTCGCTGAGGCGGCTGTTCCGCGACAGCTTGAGCGGTTGGACGAGGCCATCGAGGCGGCTGTTCACGATCTGGAGTGCGACCGCGATCGGGTGGCTGAGAGTCTCGGCACCGAGCCGGCGAAGATTTTCGAGTTCCACATCGGGTTGCTCGGCGACAAGACGCTGATCGAGCCGATTCGTGAGCAGATCCGTAACGAGCAGGTTACAGCGGAGTTTGCCGTCTCCGAGGGGTTTCGGACGCTGGTCAATCAATTCCGGGCGATGGGCAACGAGGTGTTCCGCCAGAAAGCCGATGACGTGCTCGATCTTGACCGCCGGGTACTCGGCAAGTTGATCGGCCTCCGCGAGAATCGCCTCGCCGAACTCGATGAGCCGGTCATCATGGTCACGCATGAGTTGACGCCGACGCAGGCCGCCTCGCTTGATCTGGACAAGATTGTCGGCGTTACGACGGATGCCGGCGGGCGGACCGCCCACAGCTCTATTGTTGCGGCCGCCCTCGGAATCCCTGTCGTCGTGGGTCTGCAGCATCTGACATCCCGGGTGCGGGACGGCGAACAGTTGATTGTCGACGGCAAGTCCGGAGTCGCCATTATCCGCCCGGACGAGGAGACGATCGCCCAGTACGAACGTGATGTCGAGGCGATGGCCAGCTACCAGCTCGGCTTGCGCGAACTGGTGCGGGAAAAATCGGTGACCCGGGACGGTGTGGCAATCAGTCTGCAGGGCAACATCGAGTTCCCCTACGAGATCGAATCGGTTCTGGAGAACGGGGGCGAAGGCGTCGGCCTTTACCGCACGGAATTCCTCTTTCTGACCAGCGCTGACGCGCCGACAGAAGAAGACCACTTTCATGCTTACAAACGTTCGGTCGAACTTCTGGAAGGCCGGCCGCTGACGATTCGGACGCTTGATCTGGGCGCGGACAAGTACACGCAGAAGCAGGCGGAGACGCCGGAGCGGAATCCGTTTCTGGGGTGTCGGTCGATCCGGTTCTGC
>SLJD01000139.1 GCA_007135295.1 Phycisphaerales bacterium | reverse complement strand
TTCTCGAGCAGAACCCGGATGATCTGCGAGCGCGGTACTGCGTCGGGCTTCTCCGGCTGTACCTCGGCGAGCCGGAGCGGGCGATGGACGAATTCAGGTTCGTCGCGGAGCACGACCCGCGGGATGCCTACGTCGCGTACTACGTCGGCCAGTGCCTGGTTTCGCTGGGTCGGGCGGATGAAGCCGCGTCGTGGTACGAGCGGGCGATCGAGCACGACCCGTTTCTCCGCAGCGCGTACTACGGCCTCGCCCAGGCGCACCGTCGACTCGGCCGTGAGGCCCAAGCGGATGAATTGATGGAGCGGTTCAGCCGCCTGGAGAACAACCCGCGCAGCCGGCTGGTGGAGTTCGTGTACACGCGGATGGGCGAGAAGGCGATGGCGGCAGTGCACGATCCGCCGGAGCCCGAGTCACCGGCTGAACTGCCGGATGGACCGCTTTTTGAAGACCCGCAGCCGCTCGTCGAACTCCCGGATGAGTCCCCCTATGCCTGGCGGGATCGTGACCAACTTGACGCCGTGCACATCACGGCGGTCGATCTGAACGGCTCCGGCGGGCTTGATGTGTTCGTGGCCGGGGGGCTGGACGGGCCGGCCGGCCATGCCAACGCGGTGGTGATTCAACAGGATGACGGCACATTTGCACTCGACACCGATCACCCGCTCACGGAGATCGCCGACATTCAGGCCACGCTCTGGGGCGATGTCGACAACAGCGGGCTGGTTGATGTCTACCTCTGCCGCAACGGGCCGAACCAGCTCTGGAAACAGTCGGAGCCGGGACGATGGCGCGACATCTCGGAGCAGGCGGGCGTGGCGGGACAAGATTTGAACTCGGTCGACGGCGCGTTCTTCGATGCAGACCATGACGGCGACCTCGACCTGTACATCGTCAATGCCGACGGCCCGAACGAACTGTTCATCAACAATCTTGACGGGACGTTTCGGGCGATCGCGGAGTCGAGCGGAGTGAGCGGCGGGGATCGCGCCAGTCGGCAGGTGGTCGTCACGGATCTTGACGGCGACCTGACGGCCGACCTGCTGATTGTCAACGAGCAACGTCCGCACGATGCCTATCGCAATGAACTGCTGTGGGAGTACGCGCGGGCAGAAGAAGTCGATGACCTTGTTCACGCGCCAATTCATGCGGCGGTGGTGGGCGACGTGAACGCCAACGGACATGTCGATCTGATCGTTGCGGATGGCAGCGGGGGCATCGAGCGGTGGGCGGCGAACGATGCCGGCCATTGGTCCGTGCGCGAGCGCCTCATGGAAGGTGGCGGTGGCGCAATTGATCGCATGGCCCTGGCAGACATGACCGGCAACGGGCGGCCTGAACTGCTCGCGGCTTCGGCGTCACGCTGGCAGGTTCTCGATCTTGAACAGGGCGGCTTGCTGGACGAACACGCCTCCGCCTCAAGCCGGGCGTGGACGCCGTTTCTGGCTGACGCCGGCGACGGACCGGCAATGATCGGTTATGACGGCGAAGGCCGATTGTCCATCTGGCATGCGGGCAGCGGCCGGCATGCGTTTGCGGCGTTCACGTTCACGGGGCGGGACATCACCGAGGAGCCGGTCCGCTCGAACACATCGGGAATCGGAACGCGCGCCGCATTTCGAAGCGGTTCGACCTGGACGGTCGTGGACACCTTTCGGGCGGATTCCGGGCCGGGGCAGGGACTCCAGCCCGTGGCCGTCGGTTTCGGCGGCCGGGACCGGGTGGACTTCGTCTCGATCGACTGGTCGAACGCGGTCTACCAGAGCGAAGTCGATCTTGCGGTTGGCGAACATCACGAGATCAGCCAGACGCAGCGCGTGCTCTCGAGCTGTCCGATCCTGTTCGCATGGGATGGCGAGCGGTACGAATACGTCAGCGACGTGCTCGGCGTCGGCGGCATCGGATTCGCCGTGGGCAAGGGCGAGTACGCTCCGTCCCGGCCATGGGAGAATTTCCTGATGCCCGAGGGATCGCTCGCGCCGCACGATGACGGCCGGTATCACCTCAAGCTCGGCGAGCCGATGGAAGAGGTGCTCTATCTCGACACGGCGCGGCTCGTGATCTACGACCTTCCGCCGGGATGGCGGATGACGCTCGATGAGCGCATGCAGACCAACTCGCCGGAGGTCACCGGCAAGCCGCGGTTCTACCGCGATCTGATCCCGCCGGCCCGGGCGATCAACGACCGGGGCGAGAACGTCACGGAAGAGGTGGCGGCGGTCGATGCGGTGGCCGCGCCGGTCGGGCCGCGTGACCGCCGGTTTCACGGCCGTCTGAAAGATGATCACGTGCTGACGCTCGAGTTCGACCGGCCGCTGGACCGCCTCGAAGGTGAACCGACGCTGATTATGGACGGGTGGGTGGAGTACCCCTACTCGCAGACGCAGTTCGCGGCGTGGCAGGCCGGCGCGGACTACCGGGCGCCGACGCTCGAGGCCCGGGACGTCGCGGGAGACTGGCACGTTCTTCATGCCGAGTTCGGCTACCCCGCCGGCATGCCGCGCGAGGCCTCGGTGCCGCTTGGCGAGTTGCCGGACGGCGCTGACGCACTGCGTTTGACGACGAATCAGGATATCTACTGGGACCGGCTCGCGGTGGCGTACGTGTTGCCGCAGCCCGAGGTGAAGCGGCGGGAGTTTGACATGGTCGCCGCCCGCCTGGGCCGCACCGGCTTCCCGCAGCGTCAGGACCGTCCGCAGCGGTATCCGTACTACGATTACAGCGACCGCGCCCCATTGTGGGACACGCGGTATCCGGCCGGGGACTACACCCGGTTCGGGCCGGTGCTCGAGCTGATCGGCGAACGCAACGACGCCCTGGCGATCGTCGGGCCCGGCGAGGAGATTCACATGGAGTTCGCCGCCTCCCCGGCCTCCCCGGCCGCCCCGGACAACCTGCCCGACGGCTGGACCCGCCGGTACGTCTTCGAAACCGAAGGGTGGTGCAAGGACATGGACCGCTTCACCCGCGACGGCCAGACGCTCGAGCCCCTGCCCGGCCGTGGCGACAACCCCGAGATCCGGCAGCGCCTTCACGAACGCTACAATACGCGGTCGCTGTCCGGACGGTGAACGGGCGAACGATCGGCCCGAGGGGCGTGAACCGGGCCCGGCGACGAAACCGATGCTCGATGAGGGGCGGACGACGGCGACATGGCTGAGCGGAAGACGGACAGCATCGACGGGGAACCGGCGCCACGGCAACCACCCCCGGAACCACCCCCGGAAACACCCGCACCTTTCCCCGGCCGGTCGGGCCGCGGCTCAAGTGGCTGC
>SLJD01000195.1 GCA_007135295.1 Phycisphaerales bacterium | reverse complement strand
CGTCGATCACATCACCTCGCCGACGGCGATCGTCTTTCCCGTCGAACGGATCGTGGCAATCGCCGCGTCGCGAGGCGTCGATGTGCTGATCGACGGAGCGCACGCACCGGGCATGCTCGATCTTGACGTGTCATCGCTGGGTGCGGCGTATTACGCGGGCAACCTGCACAAGTGGGTCTGCGGCCCGAAGGGGGCGGGATTCATCTGGTGCCGGCCGGACCGGCAGGAAGGCCTCCATCCGCTGATCATCAGCCACCCGTACCGTGAACACGCATTCGCCGACGAGTTCGACTGGCAGGGGACGCGCGACATCACGCCCTGGCAGGCCGCAGCGGATGCGATCGGGTTTCTTGAACGGTTCGGCTGGGCCGACGTCATCAAGCACAACCACCGGCTGGCGACGTGGGCGCATCGCCTCTTGTGCGAGGCGTGGCAGGTCGAGCCGGCGACGCCGCTTGACGGTCGACTGCTCGGATCGATGGCGACCGTTGGACTGCCGACCGGTGTCCGCGACCGGTACGACTCGGCGGAAGCCGTCCGGGAGACCATCTTCGACCGGCACCGGATCGAGGTGCCGGTCTTCGAATGGTCCGGCCGATGGTGGTCGCGCGTCAGTTGTCAGATCTACAACCGCCCGACCGAGTACGAACGCCTCGCCGAGGCGGTGCTCAGCCTGGTGGACTGACGTTGCGTGACCCGCGTAACGCGGCCGGATGCCGAAGCGGTTATTCGCGCAGCGCTTTGAGGCGTTCGGCGACGCGGGCGATGCGCGAACCGAGGTTCCGGGCCGTGGCCAGCTCGGATTCGACCGGCTCGCGGGCGTTGTCGGGACCGGCGAGGGTGCCGGGGCCGTACGGCGAACCGCCGATGCCGTCGGTAACGAGAATCTGCTGATTCTGGCCGTACGGTGTGCCAACGAAGACCATGCCAAGATGCAGCAGCGGCACGAGACTGGTAAGGATGGTGGATTCCTGCCCGCCGTGAATCGTCGCTGTGCTCGTGAAGACGCCGGCGGCCTTGTCTTCGAGTTCGCCGTTGAGCCAGAGCCCGCTGGTCGTGTCAATGAACGCCTTGAGCTGCGCGGTCATATTGCCGTAGCGCGTCGGCGTGCCGAACGCCATGCCGTCCGCCCATCGCAGATCGTCGTGGGTGACCTCGGGGATGTCCTTCTGCTTGTCCTGCGCAGCACGATACTGGTCGCTTGATTCGAGTTGCCGGCGGACCGAGTCGAACTCGGCGACACGGCGGAGACGAACGTCAACGTCGCCGAGCTGCGAGGCACCTTCGGCGACCCGCTCAGCGAGCGTGTGAACGTGGCCGTACGTGCTGTAGAAGACGACCAGAACCTTCGTAGTCATGCGTGATCTCCCTTCCGCCCCCTCGTTCGCGAAGCGCCCCGCGCATGCGGAAACGGGAGAATCCTAGGCCGGCGCGGCCACCGCACCCGCGGCGGCTCCGGGTGATCCTCATGGCGACCGAACGCGTGTCTGCGCTGAGCTGTCGCGCGCCGACGGCGCACAAAAAAGCCCCGGCTGAAACCGGGGCTGATGACGTGGTTGTTATTGGACCAGGCGACGCCCGTTACCGCACGACAAGGTCGACGTTGGCGACAAGGGTGCTGTCGAACTGGAATTGCGTAAGCTCAACACCCTCGGTGATGCGGAAGACGAGTTTCAGCGTGTGGTCTCCGGCCGAGGGAAGGTCGGGAAGATCGCTGAGCGTGCCCGCACCGCGCTGCGGATTGAGCAACACCTCGATCGTTTCCGTATCGTTGTAGACGTAGCCGATGGGCCGGTACCGGTTGCCGTTGCGATCAACAAGGAACGGGACGGCATCTTCATCGACGCGGGCCCTGGCCGGACCGTACAGGTCGGCCGTCGTCCCGCGCGAGACGTCGAGCTGGACGATCCGCGTTCCCTCCATTTCGTGAATGCCGTCGACGCGCAACTCGCGAGGAACGCGTTCGCCGCCCCGGCGGACCTGAGCGCGGCCCTGGACCATGTAATCATCGATGACATCCATGGCCATGCCGAGCTGCGCTGTGCGGATGTTGAAATTCCGAATGTTGTTGCGGAGGTGAATTTCGTCATCAGCGATGGTCACTGCGCCCTCGACCTGTTCGACGACGACCCGCTCCCGCTCCGTGCCGAGTGTGGCCCGGTTCGTGGCGAACACCCCGGACGTGACGGTCTCGGGGGCAGGAAGTTCGAACCGAACGCCCTTGACCTGAATGTAGAACCGACTGAATGAGGGACGTTCGCGGAACTGGCCCTCGCCCCGCCCGATGGGGAACTCGATGCGGACGTCCGCAGATTCACGGCCGGCAACGCTCGTGATGTAGTGCGACGGATCGTCAAACTCGTACGAGCGAGCACCGGTGTCCGTCTCCTGCGACCAGCGATCGGGGAAGCCGACGGAGGGCTCGGCATTGCGATCGGTCGGGATGCCGATCAAACGCACCTGTGACTGCGAAATGACAAGCTGCTGGCCGCCGTCGAATGCTGCACGGTCGAACTGCAGCATTACCGCGTATCGCTGGCCGTCGGCTCCGCCTTCATCAAGCACTTCGAACGCTTCGATCGACACCGCTTCAGGGTTGAGGCCGACACGTCCGGCAAGCAGGCCGCCGCTCGTGTAGCTGTCCCGGATGAGGGTCGCCTGCTGGTAAAGCTTCGGGTTGTACTGCCGAAGCGGCGTGTTCGTGCGAAGCGAGCCGGCGCTGAGAAACTCATAGAACTCGCTGGTCACCTGATGAGCCGGTACCCACAGGTTGTTGATCGTCGTGATCTGGCCGCCGCGTTCCCGGGCAACGCCGCGGAAATCCATGATGTCGCGGTCGGCCTGAACGTGACCGGCGCCGATGATGAGAATGCCAACCGTCAGCACTGCCGCGCCCGCGCCGATCACTCCGCCGAAGGTCATGTTCGCCCAGTGCGGAAGATCGACATTGCCCGGTGCCAGGCGATCGAACGCAAGCCTCAGGCCGAACAGCGTAATGGCGAACAGCCCGACCAGCGACACGCCCCAGGCGTGATCGTCAAACCAGGTGCCGCGAAGCAGAAGGTTGACCGTCAGCGGCTCCCAGAACGCCAGCGCGATCGCCCCGGCCGCAATCACGCAGAACAGATGCAACAGGGCGCTGAACAGGCCCTGGTTCGCCCACCAGTACGCGATCAGGAGCATGATCAGGATCAGGCCGATATTGAGAATCGTGAACATAATTGTTTCCTCAGTTCAGTCGAACCCCGCACGTGTGCGAGAGCCATCTTTATCGCGGCTTACGTGACGGCGG
>SLJD01000016.1 GCA_007135295.1 Phycisphaerales bacterium | reverse complement strand
GAAGACGAGGGCGACGACCCGGCCGTCAGCGCCGACGGCTTCCCGCGCCGTCGAGATCAGCGCCGCGTGCCCCTCGTGCACGCCGTCAAAGTTCCCGATCGTGACCGCCGTCGCCGGACGGCCTCCGGCCCGCTCATTGGATGCATCATGATTCATCATCGGTCATACGATAGGAAACCGAACGTCACGAGCCAAGAAGAGATCGCGGGAGATGACCCGAAGGATCAGCCGGAACTGGGGGTGATCCGATCGGGCCGGTCCTTCCGATCCGGATTCGGAGTCGGGCTGCCGCCTTGATTCGGTCAAGAAATCGGCTATCCTGCCCGAATCGTTCGAAGGTTGACCGGTGGTGACTGCCTCCAAGGCAAAGACCGGCCGACCCGACAATCAGGGGCTGTAGCTCAGTTGGGAGAGCGCCTGCATGGCATGCAGGAGGTCGTCGGTTCAAGTCCGATCAGCTCCACTACTCATTCGCTCAACAGAGCGGCTGAATTACGGGATTCCGGTGCCCGTCCACCCGTCAATTGGACGACGTCCGGCTTCACGCCTGGAACTTCCAGAGCGGGGAAGCGGAGCCACGGGCAAGCAGAGCCGCGGCGAAGCGTCGCCCGAAGGAGTCCCTTTCGCCGGCGCGTCTGTTCACGACCGCCCTGGTCGGGATCATGCGGACAGTCCTGGCCCCCGACCGAACAACGCTCCGAATCGATGCCGACGCGTGAATACCCGCAAAGTTCAGCCGGGCAGGTGCACCCGCGGCACAAAATGCGGCGCAGCATCCGACCGCGCCGAATCGCACTGATTCGCACGATGACGAGAAGCCGCTTGGTTTGCCGGAGATTCGCAGCGCGACGCGAGGAAGCGCGAAGCGGTGCAGCGTGGAGGAATGGGCCATACTGGACTCGAACCAGTGACCTCTTGTGTGTCATACAAGCGCGCTAGCCAGCTGCGCCAATGGCCCAATGAGGAATGTTCAATCGTACCGACCGGGGCCGCCGTGTCAATCCCCGCCGGGAAGCCGTGGTGGCGGACGCGTCCGGGCATCGGTGGCGTCGCCCCGGGACTCGCCCGCTGCGGGTCGCCATTGCGGGACGGTTTGCAGATCGGCCGATGTGAAGAACAGCCGACGATCATGCCGAGCTATCATCGTGACCATGAACACCCCGACAAACCCGCCGACGCCGTCCCCCGCCAGCCCGGATAAGACGCCTGCCGGATCGATCATCACGCTCGATGAGGTTCGCGACGCGGCGGCGACGGTGGGGGAGCGGATCCATCGGACGCCTGTGCTGACCTGCCGGACCCTTGATCTGATGTCCGGCCGGGAGTTGTATCTCAAGTGCGAGAATTTCCAGAAGGGCGGGTCGTTCAAGATCCGCGGGGCGAGCAACGCCATCTGGAAGTTGCCGGAAGACCAGGCCCGCCGGGGCGTCGTCACGCACAGTTCAGGCAATCACGCCCAGGCCCTGTCCATTGCGGCCCGTCAGCGGAGCATTCCGGCGTACATTGTCATGCCGAGCAACGCTCCGAGGGTCAAGCGAGCGGCCGCGGAATCACACGGGTCGAACATTCAGACGTGCGAGCCGACCCAGGCTGCCCGTGAGGCCGCTGCCGCCGAACTGCTCGCCGAGACCGGCGGGGTGCTCATTCCGTCTTACGACCATCCGCATATTGTCGCCGGTCAGGGAACGATCGCACTTGAACTCATCGAGCAGGTGGAGCATCTCGATGCCATCATCGCGCCGGTGGGCGGCGGGGGGATGCTCGCCGGCGTCGCGCTGGCGGCGAAGGCCCTGAATCCGAACCTGCGAATCTTCGGCGCCGAGCCGGTCGGCGCGGATGACGCCGCCCGCTCGCTCGCCTGTGGGGAGCGCATTACTGAACAGCAGCCGCAAACCATTGCCGATGGCCTGAAGATGACGCTCGGCATTCACACGTGGCCGCCGATTCGTGAGCACGTGGACGCCATATTTACCGTCACCGATCAGCAGATCATTGACGCGATGCAGTTGATCTGGCAGCGGGTGAAGATCATCGTCGAACCGAGCGCTTCGGTCGGGGTGGCCGCGGCAATGAGTGACGCGCTGGCTGAATACGACGATGTGAAGCGGATCGCGGTCGTGCTTTCCGGCGGGAATGTCGACCTTGACCGCCTTCCCTGGATCGCTGCCGATACCGCCGGCTTGTGAAGATCGTGCTGCGGATGCCTGTCCTGACCAGTCGGGGGCAAAGCGACGCGCTGGCCGGGATGCTATTCGGAATCGGGCTGAGGCGGGACGGTCAGCCTCAGATTCAGCCGGGCCGGTCCGTCGGTCTCCGCGATTCCAACGCGGACTTCACGATCCGCAAGCTGGCCGGCTCCACCTTCGATGCGGAAGGTCCTTGTTGTTGATCGTCCCGGTTCAAGGATCGGGATCGGCCGTCGCATCTGCGGAACGCCCGGGCCGATCAGAAACGCATCAAGGCTGACGGGCGCATCCGATTCATTCGTCACGAACGCGATGACAACCAGATCCAGTTCCCCGGTTCGATGGTTCGGCGCGACGGTTGTCGAAGCCGAGAATGACACCTGTTCGAGCCCGACGGTCACTTCAGCATCCATGTCGAACTGGAGCGATCCGTCAATGTTCAGCTCGACGGCCGCATCCAGCCGTCGTGGACCAGCTTCCGCATTTCGTTCGAGGACGATGTTGATCGGCAGTTCGATCGATTCGTCGGGGCGGATCGTAAACGAATGCGAGCGTGGTGTGACCTGCCATCGTTCCGGTTCGCGCAGCCGGAGGGTTCCACTGATGCTCCGGTCCCACGGGTTCGTCAGCACGAGCGTGTGCTCGTGCATCCGCGTTTCAGAAGCAATGAACGCGGGCTCCACTCTGAACGACGAGCGGAACTGCGCGATCTTCGGATCAACGCCTTCAATGAACAGCGGCTCGGAATCGAGCGGGATCCGGTGGCGGCCGTTGTGCCGTGGGATTTCCTCCCGGTTGCCGAAGATGTCGCAGGTCTGAACCGTCCCCCGGGCGAGCAGCATGTCGATGGCGGCCCGATCAGACGTTGCGGATTCGTTCCATGCGACGAGTGCGGCATCTTCACCTGATCGTCCGGCCAGAATCCAGCATTGCAGCCCCTCGCCCAGGTTCAGCGTGCCGGCAAACCGCCGGTTGCCGAGTTGCTCGGACAACGTTCGCCACGTCGCAAAGAACGGCGTGGGCATGATCTGCGGAAGCGGTTCTCCATCCCACGCCCACGGTGCGGCAATCGTGATCTCGTCAACACCTTCACGCCGGCATACAGGG
>SLJD01000291.1 GCA_007135295.1 Phycisphaerales bacterium | reverse complement strand
TGTGGTGGCCGGTGCGGTACTCCGGGTCGAGTTGCGTGACGCCGATGTCATGCAGCATCGCGCCGAGGCCGAGACTTGACACGTCGCGGGCATGTGTGACGCGCAGCCGTCGGCGCTGGTGGATCAGGTAA
This sequence comes from Phycisphaerales bacterium, assembly GCA_007135295.1. Classification (GTDB taxonomy): domain Bacteria; phylum Planctomycetota; class Phycisphaerae; order Phycisphaerales; family SM1A02; genus SLJD01. The sequence continues at coordinate 12,457 of SLJD01000291.1, read as the reverse complement.
TCCTGAAGTTTCAGCCCGAGTAGAATCGACAGGAAGCAGACTTCGGCGCTGTGCCGGAGTTCGCTCGTGCCCGAACCGTTGAGTTCGACGATGTACGAGGCGGCGAGGGGATCGTTGGCGAGCGATTCGATCAGGCCGCGCAACGTGCGGCGGTACTCGCTGTAATCAAGCCGCGCGTGGCTGTCCCTCTGCAGGTTTTCGAAGAGATTAGCGAGGTCGCGGACAACTTCGTTGTGCCGGGCCATGACCGTCGGCGAGATGTAATCCGCGATGATCTCGGTATTGGGATACTCGATCCACAATTCACGGACGTGCAGCCCCTGCAGCCGCTGAATCATGGGGTCGTCAAGGGTGTACCCGCGGGTCAGCAGCACCGCTGAACTCTGCGGATGATGCAGAGGCAGGGCGAGCACCATTCCCGGCCGGGCCTGCTGAATCGGTACGCGCAGCATCGATACTCCGAGCGATCATTCGAAAGAGGGTCGGCCGATGACTTATCGACCAGATCCGACGTCCGCTTCGCCCGGAATTCGGCGTCACCATAAGTGGAAACCCCCATCGCCGATGTCGACAAATCATGCCGCCAGACGGGAAGAACAGGCAAATGTTTCTGACAGTGTGGGCAGTCATTCCAGAGGGCGGTCGGCGTGAGACGGGTATTGCACGGTCGGCCGGGATCGCTACCGCCTTCAGTGCATCTTCAGTTCCACGCCATGCCCTTGGGCCAGCGGTGGTGTGACTGCTTGTCCGCCTGGGCGATCAGGTCGTCGAGGTCGCGAAGTTCGTTCGTGATCACTCGCGCCCGGCGGCGGGCGTCCGGCTCCGTCAGCAGTTCGTATTTCCGTTCGGTGTCGTTGACGAGCAGGAACCCGAGCAACTCGAGCAGCGCGTGGGTCGGCACTTCGTCCTGATCGAACCAGTCCAGCACATGCTTGACGGCCTTCATGCGCCGTAGCCGCGTCCCGGTCAGCAGGTCATGCAGCGTTTCACGAACATGATCAAGCTCCTCGCACGATTCATGCACCGATTGTACAGGCGTGAGCATGGCCCGGCGGTACGGGGTGTCGTCGTCGGGCTCGAGCATGCGCTGAATGCGTGCGCGGCAGACGCCCTGCAGGAGAATGTTGCACCGGCCGCCGGGCATCGGCTCGTGCTCCACGATGTGCCCGACGCAGACCGCCGGGCGCAGTTCAGCCGGTTCATCTTCCTCGTTCTCGTCACACGGCCGGTCGGTGTAACTTGCCGCCGCGATGAGGCCCGGCCCGTCGATCGCTTCGCGCACCAACTCCATCAACCGGTCTTCGCAGATGTGCATCGGCTGAACGGCATGGGGCAGCAGAACGGCCTGCGGCAGCGGGACGACCGGAATCGGCCGGTTGAAGTTGACGCGAACCTGCTCGCTCATTGCCTGATGATAGCCCCCGCCCGGCCGGTGTCGTTGACACGTTGCCGCAATCGTGCTGCGTCCGTCATGGCGGATGGTTCACGCCTCACCGACGACACCGCACGCACGATCGCCGGGCGCGTCGGCCATTCATCCGAAACTGGCTTCAGCGTCCTCAATGGCCTTGGGAAGTTCATGGCGGATCGCTTCAGCCATTGTCAGACTCACACCGAGTTCCTCGCGAATCGATTGCGGCAGGTCCGTATCCATGATGTCATCGCGGAAGCCGCAGCCCACTTGTGCCGTGATGCGATCGGCCAGGTACACCACGCACGCAAGCGTCCGATGGTCCGCCGGCAGTTCCATCGGCTCATGATGGTGGCCGACGACGTAACTGAACGATTTGGGAAACTTCCATGTCTCGCACAGGCCGGCGCCGAACTGTTCGTGATCAGCGCCGAAATGCACACATTCGAGCTCGCGCATGTCGGTGGTCGGGACGCCATCGCGGTCGTATGTCATGTCGTCAAACACCGCCACGAGCTTCTGGCGGTCGGCCTGCATTTCCACCATGATGCCGATGTCATGAATCAGCCCGCCGAGAAACGCTTCATCCGGCAGGCCGAGCTTGAGTTCATCACAGATCAGCTTGCTGCATGTCGCCGTCGCGATCGAATGCGTCCAGAGATCCTTGGCCGAGAATTGGTCGCACAACTCCCCGCCGCGGAACAGTTTGGCGAGACTCGCCGCTATGGAGATGTTCTTCACCGCGTTGAGACCGAGCAGAACAATCGCGCGGTTGATCGAGCCGATCTGCCGGGGCAGGCCATAGAACGCGGAGTTGACGACCTTGAGGATGCGGCTGCACAGCGCCGGGTCGTTAGCGATGACATGGTGCAGATCCTGAGCGGTGCTCGACGGATCCTCGACCAGTTCAATGATTTTGACCGTGACCTCGGGCAACGTCGCAATGTGACTGATGGACCGGATCGCGGAATCGACGGCCGCTTTCTGCCCTTCCGTGGTGGTGGCGCTCATGCGGAACCTCTGTCTGCTCGGCGGGACGGGTATACGTGCATGGGACGGCCCACACACGCCGCGGCGCGGGCCGACTTCAAATCGATCATCGACCGCCGACCGGGCCGACTTGACGGAACCTCGGCTGACGTTGCGCGGATTACCCATCCTCGCTTGATCACACGGCTTGCAGAGCCGATAAACTGACCGGCCGGATGCGATGCCCGGCATCCATCGCGCAGCCGATTGGCCGATCCAGCAATGATTGACCTTAACACCCTCTCCCTGCCGGAACTCTTCAGGTATTTCACCGCCGACGGGCGGCTGAATACCCTCCTCACACTCGCCCGTGACGAAGACCTCGGCGAGGCAGGGGACATCACGACGGATCTGCTTGAACGAGGCGACGAGCCGGCGGCCGCGTCGTTCGTGGCCCGGGAAGCGGGCGTTGTTTGTGGACTTGCGGCGTTGCCCACGCTGCTCGATGTTTTCAACGCCAATATCGATCTCGACCTGCAGTCCAACGACGGCGCAGCCGTCGAACCCGGCACGCCGCTCGCGACGCTTCACGGGCCGGTGCGCGAACTGGTCGGCATCGAACGGACGATGCTCAACTTCGTAGGCCGGCTCAGCGGCGTCGCGAGTCAGACCCGCCGATACGTTGAAGCCGCATCCGTCGGCCGGTCAGTCATCTGCGATACTCGCAAGACTACGCCCGGCTGGCGGCATCTGGAAAAATACGCGACACGGTGCGGGGGGGCGACGCTGCATCGCCTCGGTCTGCACGATGCCGTGCTCCTGAAGGACAATCACCTCGCCGGCCTCGCACCTCATGAATTTGCTGACCGTGTTCGCGCGATGGCCGAGTCCGCCAGGCAGCGCTTTGACATGCGCTTCTTCGAGGTCGAGGTTGACACGCTCGATCAGTTCGAAGCGCTGCTCGCGCTGCCCGATGAATTGATCGACTACATCCTGCTCGACAATATGTCGAACGACGACATGCAGCGTGCCGTCGAACGCCGCGATGCGCTTGGCCGGCGCGTGCAGCTTGAGGCGTCGGGCGGGATCACCCTGGAGCGAGTCGGCGAGATCTCCAGAATCGGCGTCGATCGAATCTCCGTCGGCGCGCTGACGCACGCGGCTCGCTCGCTCGATCTCGGTCTGGATCGATAATGCACTGTCGACGTTCGACGGCATACGCAGCCCTTGCCGGACACCATACGTGACGAATCATGATGTCCAACGCTGGCCTGGACGCCTGGAAGCGGCGCTGCGAGACCGGCCGGGCATCCTGATGGACGTCATCGTCCTCGGCGAGACCGATTCCACCCAGGACGCGGCCCGGCGGCTTGCCGCTCCGATCGGCACGGTCGTCCTGGCCGGTCGTCAGTACGCCGGTCGCGGCCGACTCGGCAGTCAATGGGCCGACACCGCTGACGACGGCCTTGCGATGACCGCGGTCGTCGCATCTGGCCAGTCTGAGCGGCTGGCCATCGTCGCGGCCGTCGCTGTCGCTGAAGCAGCCGAATCGCTCGGCGTCGATCGCGCGATGATCAAGTGGCCCAACGATGTGTACGTCGATGACCGCAAACTCGCCGGCGTGCTGATCGAGCGCGACGAAGCGCGGTCGCTCGTCGGAATCGGGATGAACATCAACCAGCAGCGATGGCCGGAGGATCTGCATGACAAGGCGATCAGTCTCGCGCAGATCGGCCTGGACGTGGACCGGGCCGACGTGGCCGCCGTCGTTCTCCAGGCGTTCAACCGTGTCGCGGAATTGAGCGAAAGTGAACTGACGCGGGAATTCATTCGCCGCGATCGGCTCACCGGTCGACGCGCCGTGATCGAATGCCGCGGCGAGCAGCACGACGGGATCGTCCGGGCTGTCGATCCGCTGAGTGTTCTGGAGATTGAAGTCGACGGCCGCCGGCGCCGCCTGCCCGCATCGCACAGTCACATCATTTCCTTTGAGTGAGGTGTTACGTGGCACTTCAACCGCTCTGGTCGGTTACGATCGCGAACGTGTGCCGGCTGGCCCGATGGTGTGCCGACATGAATCCGGGGAAAGAGGCTCGTCAGACTCATGCTGCGAGACCGGAACAGCACGTCGGCCGCTTCTACATCATGGTCAAACTCGGATCAATCGTCCGCCGAGAGCAAGGCGGCGTACCCATTTGCCCGGAGATACGAAGAGCAAGCGGGGGATTGATCCGCGAAGCCATGTGAAAGAGGCATCAGGCCGATCCGCTGCTCGGCGAACCGTTGCAGTGAAGCGATCCGTGTTTGCCGGGGAACAGTTCAGCATCTGCGCCGGCCGCGTCGTGATCCGGATAGCGGGTCAGGCAATGCGCAACCGCCGGCGGAAAGTTTCCGAGCACGATCTTCGTGTGGCCGGCGTGGCGGCGGTGGAGTGATTTGTTCAACGCCCCGATGCGACGGATGTTCTGCCGCGCCTGCCGGTTGCTGATCGACGCCCGCACCGGCCGGACCGCCATGTATTCGAAGTACGTCAACTCACCGCCGTCGCTCAGCAGATTGAGCAGTTGGCGGAAGATCGCCCGCACCTGCATTGCCGGGAAATTGTTGAACGGCAGGCCGCAGACGATCCGGTCAAACCGGCCGGTCAGCTTCGCATCCTCGATGGCCGAGCAATGCAACTCGATGGTCACATCGGGATGCTGCTGGCGGTACCGCTTCAGCAGCCGCCGTTCCAGGCCCCGGCAGAACGATCGGTTGATCTCGACGATGTGAAATTCATCGCCCGGCCGCAGACTCGGAAGGATCCGACGTGTGAACGGTCCGGTGCCCGGCCCGACCTCGAGGACGCGCAATGGTTCTGCGTCATCGCCGCGAACATGATCGATCTGTGTCATCGCCCGCGCCAGATGCCTCGACGAGGGCATGAATGAGCCGGTGGTCTTCATGTGCCGGATCGATTCTCGAGCGAAGACAAACAAACCGGTTCCCTCGCGAGTCAGGTGCTGTGCTCAGACCCGGCAGTGCGGCTCGGCAGGACGGCCAACGAGGCGGGGCGATTCAGCCGGGGGCGATCGACACAAACCGACCACATCCCCGCAGGCGGCCCGCGGCCGCGATCGAGCAGGGGGCAGAGCCTTAGTTCAGATGCGACAGCTTATGCGGCCGGGCTCTTCGTGTCCCCGGCGGGAGCGACCGTGTTGGCCTCGGCCATTTCGACCAGCCGGTCGAACGTCGCCGGATCCTCGATGGCGATCTGGCTGAGCATCTTGCGGTTCAGCAGCACGCCGGACCGCTGCAGGCCGTTGATGAAACGGCTGTACCGCGTGCCGCGCAACCGGCAGGCGGCGGTGATGCGGGTGATCCACAGGCGACGGAACTCGCGCCGGCGACGCTTGCGGTCGCGGAAGGCGTTCTGGCCGGCCCGCCAGAGGGCGACCTTGGCCTGCTGCTTGTGGCGGCTTTTCGTCCCCCAGTAGCCGCGGGCGGCACGGAGAATTCGACGACGGGATTGGGTGCGGGCGGCGCCGCGACGGACACGTGGCATAAGTGAACTCCTTGTCAGGTCGAAGCGGAGGCCCGGCTTGCCGGACGCTTGCTCCCGGTCGACTCATCCCGCCATCCACCGTGGATCGCGGGCGGCGGCGGGGTGTCGTGGTCGACACCTTCCCGGCCGCCTGGTGACAATTGCTGTCCGCACGCCGGCCTGCTGCTGACAGGCCGACCTGCATCCCCGAAACGGTCTTCAGCCCCCTTCAGGGGTTACTGGGACTGGTTCTCATCAGACTGCGGCGTGGTCTGCTCCGGGCCGGCGTCGATGCCCTTGACTGGCCGATTCAGCAGTCGCGAGAGACGCTTGGCCTCGGCCTTGGCGGCGTAGACCGGTTGGCGGTACCGCCTCAGCACTTCCGCCTGCTTGTGCGAACGCAGGTGGCGGCCGCCAGCTCGCTGCATCTTTACCCGGCCGGACTTCGTCAGCCGGACTCGCTTGAGCAGTCCTTTATGGGGTTTGTTCTTTGGCATGGTCCTGATTCCGGATCAAGGCAGCCCGGATCGAGCCGGGGATTGAATCGCGCTGGGTGGAGCGAACGGCATAGCGTAGCGGATGGCTCGCTCATGTCAACGTCTCAGGCGGACACCGTCTCAGGCGGACACCGTCTCAAGCGGACACCAGGCAGACACAAGGGGGTGGCGGGAAGCACACCAGTGTCACAGCCGGTGGCGATGGGCCGGATTCCGGCCGTTCGATTCATGCTCTCCACGATGCTTCGGCGCGCCGCCCGTTCGCTTGAGGAACCGTCACCGCCGTGCTACGATCGGCTCTCCGCCGCACCGGCGGGTGAGCGGATGTAGCTCAATTGGATAGAGCACCGGTCTACGAAACCGAAGGTTGGAGGTTCGAGTCCTCCCATCCGCGTTGCCGACACGGCTGGTGAGCCGCACCACGTCAGCCCCACGTCGGGGCCACATCTACAGAACCGCACATGACAACGCCGCCCGGCTTCTGGGCGGCGTTGGTTGTTTGGCGCCCTCGTGCGGCGGGTGTGAAAACGCCCCTGAGACGCCCGACGCCGCTCCCCCCGTTTCGTTACCGCAGGCGCTGGAGCGAGGCGATCCGCTGCTCGACCGGCGGGTGGCTCGCGAACAGGTTCGTCAGCGTCTTGCCCATGAACGGTTCGACAATGAACATGTTGTTCATCGCCGGGTTTGGATTGTTCATCGGCACCCGCTTGCTCATTGCGTCAAGCTTCTGGAGGGCCGAGGCGAGGCCATCGGGCGAGCCGGCGATCTGTGCGCCGTCGGCGTCGGCGACGAATTCTCGCGAGCGGCTGATGGCCATCTTCAGGATTCCCGCTCCGACCGCGCCGACGATCAAAACGCCGACGATGACCAGCGGATTGCCTCCGCCGCGATTGCCCATGCCGAAAAGGAATCCCCAGTAGGCGAGCATGCTGAAGATTCCGGCGATGGTTGCCGCGATCGTCGATGTCAGGGTGTCGCGGTTCTTGATGTGGGCGAGTTCGTGGGCGATCACGCCTTCGACCTCCTGCCGGTTGAGCAGGTGAAGCAGCCCGCGCGTCACGGCCACAGCCGAATGCTTCGGGTTCCGGCCGGTCGCGCACGCGTTCGGGGCGTCGATCGGACAGATGTACAGCTTCGGCATCGGCAGGTCGGCCTGCTCAGCAAGCCGCCGGGTTGATTCATACAGCCACGGGTGGTCGTCCGGGCCGACGGGCTGGCCGCGCATGCTCTTGATCGCGATCTGATCGCAGAAGTACCACGCGCTGAAGTTCATGATCAGGCCGATCGCGCCGGCCATGATGATGCCGGTGTATCCCCCCATGTATCCGCCGACCGCGACGAGCAGGGCGAACATGAGCCCGAGCAGCACGCCGGTCTTGAGGTTGTTCGTAAACTGAATCATGGTCAATCGTATCCGTTGAAATGAAGCGGGGCTGAGGTCCCGGCGGGACATACGGCCCGGGGGACATACAAGCAGGATCGGGTGGACGGCCGGGCGACCGGCTGCCTGGTCCACCTCCGGGCCGGGCCGCTCCGGGGCGGGGCCGCATCCGGAACAGCCCGCCCGAACCCGGTCCACCCGATCGGATGGAGGACGCACGCAAACTCTTTCAACCCCCCCACGCGACAGTCGCGACACGTCAGGGGATGAAGCTCAAACGGCTCGGGATCGTCCGGAATCGGGGCGCCTGCGCCGGTTGCTGCCGCGGGGGAAAAGCGTATTCCGCGGCAACTCCTGGTGGGGCAGGCGGGTCCGTCACACGAGCCCGAGCATCTGAAGACTCACCCAGCTCAGCAGCAAAATGAATACCACCTGAACGACGGTCAGCGGCAGGCGGTGCGTCAGCGTTGAGCCGAGAAGCCCGCCGACGATTGCCGTTGGGATAAGAACGCCTGCGATCGCGAGCGATTCCAGTGCGATCCCGGCCGAATCGGCCCCGGCGAGGGCCGGATTCATCGCCAGACTCGCGTTCTTGTGAATCGCCCCGAGCCCCGCGGAGAGGCACATGACGGCAGAACTCGTGGCAATGCTCTGCCGCAGCGGCAGGTGGCAGACTCGCTGCATGAGCGGCACGGCGATGCCGCCGCCTCCGATACCGAGCAGCCCGGCCATGAACCCCATGATTCCGCCGACCGACCCCGTCCGCGCCGCGCCCGTGCGCTGCTCATCAAGCGACGGCTGGGGCCGGCCGCGGATCAGCCGCGTGACATTGAGCACCACCATGTAAAGGAGAAACGCTCCGAAGATCCGCCGCAGCACCGACCCGTCAAGCTGGTTGCTCGCCGCCACGCCGATGAGGATCGCCACCGCCGCGACCGGCAGCATGACGCGGAAGACGTCCCAGCGGACGGCGTTGTTGCGGTGGTGCTGCCAGGCGGCGGGGGCGGCGACGAAGACGTTGACGATCATCGCCGTCGCCTGCGAGAGGTGCTGATCGCGGCCGAGAAACAATGTCAGCACGGGGATCATGATCATCGACCCGCCGATGCCGAGCAGCCCGCCGAGCGTCCCCGCCACCATGCCGAGGGCAATGAGACTGAAAATATCAACCGCGGTGAACATGAGCGGCAGTGTAGATTGCTTCAGGCCGGCATGTATCGACGCCCGATCCGGGCTGGTTCATGAACGCTCCGGATAACCGTGGGAAATACTCTGAAAACGGTGTCCGCCGGGTGTTCGGCATGCAGAACCTGAACAGCCCGCACGACCGGGCGCGTTGTTGAGCCGCGTCGACGAAAACGCTCATGTTTCTTTTGCGACCGGCCTCAGCCGGAGGTAGACTTGCCTCGACCCGGGACCTTGGTGGGTTGACGTGCCGGTCAGTCTGTGGTGGGCAGACGGCACGTCGCAGCCCGGGCGACAACGGAACGGCCAGAAGATGAGCCCCAACAGAAGACCTGAAACGCTCCCGGTATCGGTGCGCTGTTGTCGCGCCGCCGCGTTCGTCGTCGGCATCGGCTCGACGGTGTTCCTCGCCGCGATGACCGTCGCCGCCCTCGCCAGCCCGCAGGCCGTGCCGATGCTGACGAACGTCGACCGCGTCGACGTGCCGCCGCCGTCGCCGGCTCTGGACGATGCCGGCCCGCCGGCCGATCCGTCGAACGATGTGCGCCCTGCGGCGCTGTCACCGTTCGCCGGCCTGCCGGTGCCGCCGCAAGAGGCCGTCACCACCAGCCCGCCGGATGGAACCGGGCAGTCCGTGGATGAGCGGCCGGCCGGACCGATGCGCGGCGAAGACGCCGATGGCCGACTGGACGGTGAAGCGACCTCGGCTCAGGACGCCGCTGACATCGACGGTGTCAACGTTGAGATCGTTGAGACCAGTGAAGCGGACCTTGACGGCGCCGAGGAGATCCGCTGGTACGACGGCCGGCCGATCCGCCCGAAGAAGACCATGACCATGACCGTCACCGCCTACAGCCCGGACGAACGCTCCTGCGGCGACTGGGCCGACGGCTACACCGCCAGCGGCTATTCGGTCTGGACGAACGGCATGAAACTCCTCGCCGCCGACACGAGCATCCTGCCCTTCGGCTCGCTCGTGACCGTGCCCGGCTATGACGACGGCAACGTCGTGCCGGTGCTCGATCGTGGCGGGGCGATCAAGGGCAAACGCCTCGATGTGCTCTACCCGACCCACGAACGCGCCATGCAGTGGGGCGTGCAGGAACTCGAAGTGACGATCTGGGAGTATGCCGACGGCGAGCCGTGCCACTTCCGCACGCAGCATCAGAACCATCCGGACTACGGCACGCGATAAACGCCCCGGCCGCCTGTGGCATCGCCATCGCGTGACAGCCGCCGGTTCTCCTGCGCGACACCTTTGGGCTGACGCATCACCTGCGCTGCTTGCTGCGGCAAGCGGCCGGGTTGCTTTTGCATCGCCCGGCGTTGAAACTGATCGACGCTCGGAAGCCGTCGTGACCGTGACCACGGCACGGCCGAGACGTTCCACCATGACATGTCACAGTGACAAGTCACAGTGTCGAGGCGGAGGAGACCGATGCAACAACTGGCCCGAATGATCCCGGCCGTCGCGGTGCTTTTCTGTGCGGCGGCAGCAGCCGACGACCCGGCCGGCCAACTTAAGGCGCTGTTCGACGATTACGACCAATGGTCCGCTCAAACGATTCCGGATCGTTCCCAGCGACCCGGCGCCGTCTATTCCGTGCTGGACGAGGACATCGAGCGCGAACACAAGCATCTCCTTGAATTCCGCGATCGGCTCGACGCCATCGACATTGATCGGGCCGGCGAGGACGACCGGATCAGCGCGCTGATTCTCAAGCATCGACTCGAAGAAGAGATCGGAAACATCGAACACGACCGATATCACTTTCTGATTGGCCACCGCACGAGCATATATCTGCTCGTTGCAACGCTCGGCGAGGGTGTCGTTTTTGAAAATGCTGAAGAGATTGAAGCGTATCTCGACCGTCTCGAAAACGACCTGCCGAGGCAGATCGCAGCGACGCAGATGCATCTCCGCCGCGGCATGGAAGCGGAACGCACCATGCCGCGAATCATCGTTGAGCACGTGCCGGAACAGATCGATTCCGTGATCGAAACGGCCCTGCACGATCTCGGCGATCCGATCGCGTGGGCGCAGCCGGAGATCCCGGAGGAGGAGTTCGATCGCCTCTGGCGCCGGTTGCATCACCGCACGCTGCCGACGGTCGCCGCTGCGCTGACCGAACTGCGCGAGTTCATGACGGAGGAATACATCCCGGCTGCGCGCGAGACGATCGGCCTGTCCGAGATTCCCGGCGGCTCAGCGTTCTACCGCCACCGGCTGCATGTTGAAACGGGCACAACCGAGTCGCCGGAATCACTCCATGAGCGGGGCCGCAAGAGTGTTGAGGAAATCCGGTTGAAACTCGCCGGCGCCATCCGACACACGCCGACCGGTGCGGAGATCGACGAGGACGGATCGCTTGATGATGTTGAACGCATTGCCGCCTTCCGCCGCGAGATCGAAGAGAGCGGGCAGTTCCGATTCGACAGCTCGGAGGCGATGTTGAAGTCGTGGCGCAATCGGGCGAAGGAGATTGATGGCTGGCTTCCCATGTTCTTCCGGACGCTGCCGATGACGCCACTCGGTATCACTGAAGTGGGCAGCACCATTCCCGGCACTCAGCCAGGCATCGCGCATTACCACTCGGGCGATCTGAAGACCGGTTACGCCGCGTGGGTGACGACACATCCGGACTTGATCGAGCAGGTATACACCTTCGAATTGCCTGCTCTCATCCTTCATGAGGGCCTTCCCGGCCACCATCTGCAGTGCGCCCTTGCCGTTGAGAATCGGCAGCGTCCGGAGTTTCGCCGGATGTGGTGGAATGCGGGGTTCGGAGAGGGGTGGGCGATGTACGCCGAGCAACTTGGCCGGGAGATGCGCCAGTACGACGATCCGTACGAGGAAGTCGGCCGGCTGCACTGGCTGGCGGTTCGGGCGTGCCGGCTGAAACTCGATCCGGGCATCAATGAAATGGGCATGACTCGCGAACAGGCCGTCAGTATTCTCAGGGACAACACGCTGCTGGATGACCAGCGGATTGCCAGTGAGATCGAGCGGTATCTCGTCAGCCCCGGGCAGGCCACGTCGTACTGGGTCGGGCTGGAAACGATGATGGCGCTGCGCGAGCGTGCTGAGGACGAACTTGGCGGCGCGTTCGACGTCCGCGCCTTTCACGATGTTGTGCTCGAAGCGGGCGCGGTTCCGTTGCCGGTCGCCGAAGAGCGCGTCACCGCATGGATCGAACGTCGCAGCGCCGCCGCATCCGCCCGGTCCGACGGCGACGGGTCGTCACCGTCGCGCTGATCGGCCCGCTTGCATTTCCGATTCCGAGCGCGTGGCGATGACAACAAGCGTCTGCAAGGTCATCGTCATGCGGCCCGTGCCGTCGTTGTCCTCGAACCGCTTGAACAGTTCGCGCAGCTCGCCGTCAAGCTCATCGCGCAGCGGCCCGGCTGTCGGATAGAACGAGGCGCTCTGCGCCCGGGCGAGCAGACTGTCCGCGTCGTACGTCTGCGGGTTGTCGAAATGCCGTCGCCGG
>SLJD01000021.1 GCA_007135295.1 Phycisphaerales bacterium | reverse complement strand
GGGGTCAGCGGTGGTGATGACGTGATGCAGCACGGTTGAGGCGGTGATGCCGTCCACGTCGTAATCGCCGTAGATCACAATCCGCTGGCGTTGCCGGACCGCACGGACGATCCGGTCGGCGGCGCGTTCGAGGCCGGGCATCTGTCCCGGCTCGTGCAGATGGTTCAGCGAGGGGTCGCGGAAACGCTCGATCGCCTCGGGGTCGGTCAGTCCCCGTGCCGCGAGGACGCGCGAGAGGAGCCCCGGCCGATCGGCCGATCCGCCGGGCGGTTCCGCATCAATTGCCGGTGGCAGCAGCCAGCGCCGGGTCAATCCCTGAGGCAATCCCTGCATGCCCGCCAGAATACGACACGGCCGGGGCGATGGCCAGCATCCGCGCGATCAAACGACAGCTCATCCACAATGTCTGCAACATCTGAGGCACCCGGACCACATCATCATGGGTCGCTGTGGTGGCTGGCCTGTTCGCGTCATGTTTGATGGCTCTCACGATCTCGCATCGGCTCGCCCGCGGCGTGCTCGCTCGCGGCGCAGGGGGTGACCCCGGAATCCCGGCAAATCTGACGAAGAACCGGAGCAAAACACGCCACAAACCCCGCCATGAGGGAGCCGCCGACCACATGAGCGGCCGGCTTTGCGGTACAATGCGCTTTTATGCACAAGCAAGGTTGAGCGGCGTTGAATCGCCGGGCCGCACGGGCTGCCCGGCGTCTTTCGTGGACGAATCAAGTGAGGGAAGGATGGCTGGACGACATCAAGCAATCCTGTTATTCGGCGCGCCCGGCGTCGGCAAGGGAACACAGGGCATGCTCCTCGGGCACATCCCGGGATACTGCCACCTCGCCACCGGCGACATGTTCCGTTCGCTCGACAAGGAATCGCCACTCGGGCAGCAGTTTCTTGAATATTCGTCGCGTGGCGAGCTGGTGCCCGACGAACTGACCATTCAGCTCTGGCAGCAGTACGTCCAGCAACTCATCGACGAGGGGAAGTACAACCCGCAGTTCGACCTGCTCGTGCTCGACGGCCTGCCGCGAAGCGTCAACCAGGCCGAGGTGCTGCGTGATTACGCCGACGTCCTCGCCGTCATTCACCTTGACGCCCCGGACATCGAGGAGATGGTCGAGCGCATGAAACGCCGCGCCATCCAGCAGAACCGCCACGACGACGCGGACGAAACCGTCATCCGCCGCCGCTTTCAGGTCTTTGATCGCGACACCGCCCCGGTTCTCCAGCAGTACGATCCGTCGATCGTCTACCGGGTCAACGCGGTCGGCTCGCCGGCGAGGGTGCTCCTTGACGTCCTCCAGATCACCGTGCCCGTCAGCGAATCGCACTACGCCAACCCGCTCGCCAACGCGTAAGCCCCCCGGAAGAAATCGCCCGTCGCGCGAACACCCCCGGACACCCCCGGAAGAAATGGCCCGTCGCGCAAGCACCCCCCGGGGCCCCGAAAGGGGAACGACCACCGCGCGAGCGACGCCCGGCGTCCCCCGTCCCGTTCGCGCCTTGCGTCATGCCCGCTTTTTTTCCGGGGGGCCGGCGGGTGGCGTGGTACTCGCCGCAGGCGAGAACCACGGGGTGGCGCGGGGGCCGTTTTCTTCCGTTTTCTTCCGGTTTCTTCCGGGGGGGGGGGGTGCGGGATCACCGTTCGCTGACGGCGTCGTAGACGAACGCGCCCCCGGAAGCGCCGGCCGGGCCGGGGCGGTCGAGGTCGTTGCCGCGCTCACGCAGTTCCAGGGTGTCGGTGTCGCCGCCGCGCGTGCGTTCGATGGCGATCGTGAACGGTTGATCGCGCAGCGCGGCATAGGTGACCGTCTCGCCGGCCTCGCTCACCTCCGCGCCGTCAAACTCCGTGAACGTCCACTCGTATTCCGCTTCGCCGCCCCCGGAAGATTCAGGCATGTCGAGCGACGGATCGACGATCGACAGTTCATACGTGATGCGCTCGTCGTCCTCATCGATGCGCTCAACCTCGAACGAGAAGCCGTTGGGCGTCGCCTGCACAATGCGGTAGCCGAACGGCTGGACGTCTTCGGCGTAATACCCTACGGCTTCGTTTTCACAACGCAGGTTCGCGTAACGAATCCGGAATCGATTCGGGTTGCCCTCAACCATCGGGACAAACGCGGTTATGTTGCCGAGGACTCGATCTTCAGCGATGAATATCACTGTTCCATCGTCATTCGGCACGCCATCGTTGTCGTAGGTGCCGTCGGCCTTCCGAAGCTCGAAATAATCGCATGGCCCGTACTTCGAGTGTTTATAGAACGACACCGCCATGTACTCCGCCGGCTCACCGGACTCATGGTGATATTCGTCCAGCCACGCGTACTCTTCGCCTTCTCCGTACTGATTCACGCCGGGTTGCCAACTCGGATGATTGGAGGCCAGTGTGAACCCCTTCACCGTCGGCCCCACCGCTTCCGGCAGCGACTCGGTGAAATCCGCACTCCCGATCGACACGCCGCCGGGTTCGCCGGGCAGGGGGGCGTCGACGGCGATGCCGCGTGAGAGCAGCACCTGCCGGATGTCCTCTTCGTAGATCGACTCGTCGGGATCGTCCGGGTCGCTGCCTGGGGCGGGCCAGAGTTCGCGGGCCGCCTGCTGAATGCGCTGGCCGAACAGCCGCATCGGCACGTACTCGTTGTCATCGATCAGGGAGATCGTCTTCCAGAACAGCAGGTCCGCCCGGCGATCCCCCACGCCCACCTCGTGCGAAATGTCGTAGAACACGGCCGCGACGTAGAGCGCGGCGGCCTCGGACCCCTTCGGCCCCATGACATCGCTGTAGCCCTCCGGGAGATAGAAAAACGGAAACAGGCCGCTCTTGTGGTCCTGCGTTTCGTCGAACATCATCACATTGCGGATGTTGTGTCCCTTTTCACAACCAAACGTGTCGTCCTCATTACAAATATCAGGTTCATTATTAAACTGCTGATCCCACATCCGGATAGCATATGAAAAATAGTTGTACACCTCTTCCTCCCCGCTGTAGCGATAGCCCGTCCATGCTCCCAGACCATCATGAACCGCGGCCAGCACATTATATTGCCAACCGTCTCCGGACCCGAAGAAGGCCTGAGAAGGCCAGCCCTCGTCGTCGCCAAGCACCCAGAACGCGGCGAGCGTCGCGTAATCGCCGACAATCGCGCTCGGGTCCATGGCGAGGGAGATGGGTGGCTCTTCATCAAATGGGGCCAAGGGGCCACGGGTACGCAGAGGAGTTATAAAGAAGTTCTCAATGGGATTTAAATGCAAACCTCCGGAGCTAAATTTCTCATAGATTCGCAACGTCGGCTTCTTCTCCACGGCCGGATCGC
>SLJD01000436.1 GCA_007135295.1 Phycisphaerales bacterium | reverse complement strand
CGCGACCGAGCGGCGCGGATGATCCTGCTCGGCTTCAAAGACCACCGCCATGCCGCCGGCGCCCAGCACTCGTCGAATGGTGTACCGGCCGATTCGCTGACCGATCAAGCGTGATGCGGGATGATCATCAGGGGCGTCCGGCTCAGCGCCGGCTGCTGTCGCGTGCTGAAGCCAGGGGCTGTCGAGAAAGCACAGGCGATTCTCATCGACACCGAGCAGGGTTTCGACTTCACGGCGCAGCTCCAGGTCGTCGCCGCATTCCGCATCAAGGTACGCGGCGATGGAGTCTTTGGGCAGGTCGCAGGCGGTGTCTACGAGTTCCTCGATTCGAGCTTCGCGCTCTTCACTCATGGCCGGCCTCCTTACTCGGCACCGGTGGCCCGGCCATCGATAAGCACCAGCAGCCGCCGCCGCGCCACCTCCCATTTGCGTTCGACGGTCCTTGTCGTGACGTCCTGAATCTCCGCGATTTCCGCGTTCGTCAGTCCGCCGAAGTAACGCATTTCGACGATTTCAGCTTTGGCGGGGTCGATCTCCGCGAGGCGGGTGAGAGCTTCTTCCAGCGACAGCAGGTCAATCGTGTTCTCCTCGATGACCAGCGTAATGTCGGCAAGCGGGACACGATCGTGCTGGCCCTCACGTTTCAGGCGGTTCCGGGAGCGTGCATGCTCAATCAGGACGCGACGCATCTCACGGGCTGCCAGTCGGAAGAAGTGCAGGCGATTCTCGTGCTCCATGCTCGACTCGCTGCTGATCAGTTTCAGGCAGGCCTCGTTGACGACAGCGGTCGGCTGGAGCGTGTGCCCGGTTCGCTCGCTTGTCATCATCGCCCGGGCGAGATCGCGCAATTCGTCGTAGACCATCGGCAGTATCTGGGCCGTGGCCTGCTCGTCCCCGCAGCGCGATCGATTGAGCACTTTGTGAATCGTGGCGTCCGGGGCCATTCATATACCAGACATCGGCCGAGCAAAAAACTTCAAGCATGCCAGTCGGGTTCATCGTCATTTTATCGCAAGGACTGGTGAGCCACTGCTGTAACGTCAGAAGAGTCATCGGCTTGCCGTGCGTGACGGAGACGAAGACACCTGAAGCAGCCATCAGGACAGGCCGGCAACAGGCGCACACTCGCCAGGAAGAGAGAGCCCCTATGAATCCAGCAAACCGGACAGTTATCGCCACCTCTTCGCTTATCGCCATTTTCGCCTGCTTCCCGGCTCTCGCCACATCCGCCGCGGCGGACTGTGAGCCGAACTGGGATCCGATGGCCGGCCAGCCGGGAATGGCTGATCCCACGTCACACCCTGATGACTGGGTTCAGGCGATGACCGTATTCGACGACGGCACGGGCCCCGCGCTCTACGCCGGCGGTCGTTTCACGACGGCGGGTGGCGAGTGGGTGTATTACATCGCCCGGTGGGACGGCGAGCAGTGGACTTCGGTCGGAGGAGGCATGAGCTGGAGCGTCGATGCGCTGGCCGTATTCGACGATGGGTCGGGGCCTGCTCTCTATGCTGGAGGCAGTTTTGACGCCGCTGGCGATGTCGACGCGAACCACATTGCGCGATGGGACGGCGAGGAGTGGTCGCCGCTGGGATCGGGAGTCGACGGCAACGTTCGTGCCCTTGCCGTGTATGACGACGGCTCGGGCCCGGCACTCTATGCCGGCGGTCACTTCGAAACGGCCGGCGGGCAAGCGGCGCACCACATCGCAAAATGGGACGGCGAAGAATGGTCCGGCATCGGGGGGACGGATCATCACGTTTTCGCACTGACCGTGTATGACTTTGAGGACGGTGAGGGCGAAGCCCTCTATCTCAGCGGCCGATTCGGCGAAGCAGGCGGCCTGCCGACCAGCCGCATCGCTCGGTGGGACGGAGAGGAGTTCTCCGATCTCGGCGGCGGCGTGGGCAGTTGGACGTGGGATGTTCAGGGCTTTGATGACGGCAGTGGACCGGCGCTGTATGCAGCGGGCGACTTCAACTCTGTGGGTGATGGCGTGCTGGCCGACAGTATTGCCCGGTGGGACGGCGATGGGTGGTCGGCCGTCGGCGACCCGGAGAACTACCAGGGCGGCTCAAAGGTCCTCGCGGTGTATGACGACGGCATGGGGCCAGCGTTGCACAACGACGGCATGCAATGGGATCCCGACCAGGAAGAATGGCTCAGAGGTCCATATCGTTGGGATGGCGAGCAGTGGGCGCGTCTCGGTGATGGCGTCGATGGCAGCGGCTTCGTCAATATCTATGCCCTTGAGGTCTATGACAGCGGTGACGGACCCGCCCTTTACACAGCAGGCACCTTTGACACTGCCGGCGGTGAAGATGCCAGCAATATAGCCGCCTGGCAGGGCTGCCCGTCCGAGGCCGCCCCGGGCGATCTCACGGGTGATGGCGTGGTCGGCGGGGCGGACCTCGGCATACTGCTGAGCGAATGGGGGGCGTGCGCCGACTGCGATGACTGCCCTGCTGACCTGACCGGCGATTGCGCGGTCGGCGGAGCGGACCTTGGCGTTCTGCTCAGCAATTGGTCCGGTTAAGGAATTCCTCCCGCTGTGGCGTTTGCACCGGCCGGCAGATTCGGCCCATGGCCCATTCATAGTCAGCACCGCAAGCTGATGCCAGCACTGTCCGTCAGGACAACAGACAACGGTGGGGGCGGACGCTATCGCGCGGGAACGTTTCGTCGTTATCGGCGGGGCTCCGGAAAGAGTGTGCACGACTGCACGCTTCTACAGTCGATTGGCCCCGCGCCGTGGCAGTCGCGGAATTGTGGGAAGTCCTGCACATGGCGGGATGCATGTAAAGTGGAGCGTACCGGACTCGAACCGGTAACCCCTGCCTTGCAAAGGCAGTGCTCTCCCAATTGAGCTAACGCCCCAGCGGCAGCGTGTCGGGCACGCCGCAGTGCGGACCGCCAGTATAGACGACGCTGCGTCGCCTGTGTACCGGCGTGGTACCGGTGTGTTGACGGGCGGTTGGAACGCGGCGACAATTCCGCAGCTCCGGAGAGGTGGCAGAGCGGTTGAATGCGCCGGTCTCGAAAACCGGTATAGTCTTCGGACTATCGTGGGTTCGAATCCCACCCTCTCCGTTTTGGTCTGCGGGGCTTGGACGGGGGGCATGTGCAGGCAGATGAGGGGGTGGATGTGGGGCGGCATTCACTGAAAACCTGTGTCTTGCCCGCCGGAGGCGGGAGCTATGAGTGCACGGGGAGTCGGCCCGTCCTCATGTGTCTTTGGTGCGCCCCGGGGTGCGCCCCGGTTCCGGCCGCGCCGGGTTCTCCGGCCGTCCGCGATGATTTTCCCGGCCGTATGCAACTCGGCG
>SLJD01000151.1 GCA_007135295.1 Phycisphaerales bacterium | reverse complement strand
TGATGCATTGCCGCATCGTAGCACATGGCGCGAACACCCTGCGCGATGTCGCGTCGAACGGTTTCGCAGCCGGGCCGCGCATCCGGCGTCTGCTTGACGTCGCCAGGCTGGAGCGGGGCGTGCGGCGCAGCTCCGGTTACCGGTCCGGCGTGGCTGTTGGTCTGAGCAGCCGCCACACCCACACCGCGATCAGCGAGGCGGTGGCGAGGATCACCGCCCCGGTGGCCTGGTGCGACGTGGTGACGATGACCTGCACCCACTGGGCAACCCGGCCGGTCTCCTGGGCGAGAACGACGACCCACGCGGCGAAGCCGAGGCCAAGTTGCAGCACGATCAGTACGAGAAGTGACACGCCGAGCAGCGGGAGGACCGGCTGGCCGTGATGCAGCGCCCTCGCCCGGATGCCGACGATCACCGCCATCGCCGCGACGACGAACGCGAAGAGCAGATGCGAGTGCAGCAGACCGGTGACCATGCCTTCAGCGGCGGACTCGTCGAACTTGAGATGCCGGAACGACGCGCCGAGCAGCAACTGCACGAGCAGCAGCCCCAGCAGAATGACCGACAGCTTCCGGTCGGCCGGCGCCGCCTCGGTCAGCGCCCCGGCGGCGCGATGCCAGGTCGTGCTTGTCACGGCCGCGACGCAGGCGACGGCCGCGAAGATCACCTGTCCGAAGACGCCGTGACCGAGCGCCAGCACGAGACTTTCCTTCGTCACGCGCGTGCCGCCGAGGATCCCCTGGATGATGACCATGACGAGAATTGCCGCGGCAATCACAGCCGGCCAGCGCCGCTTGTCGTAGAACGGCAGGGTCACGAGCAGCATGATCGCCATCATGCCGACCAGCATGCCGTAGAGCCGATGGGCGTGCTCGTAATGCACGCCCTCTTCGATCGCCTCCGGGGTGATCATTTCCGCCAGCGGATAGAGGATCATGTTGTGGCCGAAGGACTGCGGCCAGTCGGGCACGGCGAGGCCCGCTTCCCAGCCGGTGACGATCCCGCCGCTGACGAGCAGCAGGAAGACCGTCGCCGCCGCGAGTTTCGTGAACACGCCGTACCAGTTGAAGTCGGCCGGCAGGGGCCGGGCAAAGCGCCGGCCGACGGCCGCGCCGATCGCGCCGAGGGCCGCGGGCACGAGGAAATTGCCGCCCAGCCACAGCGCCACTTCGAGCGGGCGGCTCGTGTCGCCGATCAGCCCGCCGACGATCATGATGTTCAGCAGCCCGGCGAGTGCCCCGGCTGCTGCGCCGGCCTGCCAGCCGCCGCCGGCGTACCGGCCGATGACCACGCCGCCGGCGAGCATCGCCAGAAGCATCAGCGCGAAGAGCGCCTCGCCGACGAGCAGCCCCGGCTGCATGAGCGAGACGTAGCCGATCAGCCAGACCGCGGTCGTCACGCCGAACCCGACGGCGAGGACGTGGCCGCGCGGTCGGGCGCCCGGCCGCAGCGTGTCCGGGGTGGCAGGCGCGGCGTCGCCCGGGGGCCGTTCTTCCGGGGCATCGTTCCGCATATCTTCGGGGGTATTGCCGGGCATATTTCCCAGGGAGGTGTTCGGGGTCATCGCGAGGAGAGGTCCGGAACAGGGCGGGGGCGGTCAGATGAAGGTGGCAAGAGGGCGCCAAGGCCGGTTCGTCGTATCCACCCGATTGGCCGGCCGGCACTGGGCGTTTGTGCCGGCCGGCCCTGACCCGCTTCAGCCACGGTTTGCGTGGGGCGTGGATGACGCATTGAGGCCTGAGCCGTGAATGATCGTCATGTGGCCCCTTCTGGCTCCGTGGATGGATGCGGGGCAGCGGATCGGATAGTATGTGAATTCTATCACAAGGCGCGGCGGATCTCCTGCTCCGGCTTCAGAAACTTTGCCCCGGTCGATCGCGGCTGACGATCGCGCACGCCGGCGGGCTCCGCCGTACCATGGTCCGACTTGCGACAGAATAGAATGTACGCCAGTTCCGTCCGGAGTCGTCATGACGTCCCTGCCTACATCCGCATCCGCTCAAACCGTCCCCTCGGCTGAAGCCGCCTCGGTTCCCGTGACCGAACTCTCCGCCGATGCCGTCGCCCGATCGCCGGCCCGGCGGATGGGGATGGTCGAGGCCTACAGCGAACTGACCAAGGCGCGGTTGAGCGCGCTCGTCGTCATGACGACTGCGGTGGGCTACATCATGGCCGCGGGCGGCGGGTTCGCGTGGTTCACGCTCGGGATGACGGTGCTCGGCACGGCGCTGACCGCCGGGGCGGCCGGGGGACTCAATCAGCTCATGGAACGCCGCCGCGACCAGCGTATGGTCCGCACACGCAAACGCCCCCTGCCGTCAGGGTCGATCGGCCCGGTACATACGCTGGTCATCTCGCTGCTGATGGCGTGCTTGGGGGTGACGTTGCTGTTCGCGTTCGTCAATGTCCCCGCCGGCACGCTGGCGCTGCTGACGATCGTGCTCTACCTCGGCGTGTACACCCCCTTGAAGCCGCGATCGAGCGTCAACACGCTCGTCGGCGCCGTCGTCGGGGCGATTCCGCCGATGATCGGCGTGGCGGCGGCGACGGGGGCGCTGACGGTGACGGCGTGGATCCTCGCGGGAATTCTCTTCGTCTGGCAGATTCCGCACTTCCTCGCCCTGGCGTGGCTGTACCGTGAGGATTATGCCCGCGGCGGTTTCGTCATGCTGCCGATGGTCGACCGCAGCGGTGAGTTGACGGCCCAGACGGTCGTGCTGACGAGTCTGCTGCTGATCCCCCTCACCCTCGGGCTGACGATGATCGGCGCGACGGGGGCGGCCTTCGCCGCCGTCGCGATCGTGCTCGGCCTGGGGCTGACAGGCCTTGGGGCGGCGCTCTACCGCAAGCGGGACGATGACAGCGCCCGGCGGGCGTTTCTCGGCAGCATCATCTACCTGCCGATTCTGCTGATCGTTATGGTCATCGACCGCGGACCGGCCGGGCCGACCATCGCGCTGGAAGAGGGAATCAATCCCAGTGACACGAACCGGCTCATGACCATTCAGCCGGCCGCACGCGAGGGCGCCGGCTCCGGCGTCTCGGCCCGCCTGCCATGATCGACGCCGGCGCGGCCCGTCAGCGAGGAACCGCAGGGCAGGACGTGACGGGGGCGGCGGGCGGATGCGCCGGTTCATCCTCGAACCTCGTTGCGGTGCGGGCCGAATCAATGATCGAACCCATGATGGCAACAGGATTGTTCCGGGCCATTGCACGGCCATGACATGTCCTTCACCTGTCCATCCCCGTGTCCATTCGTCCATCCGCTGCCCATTTTCCGGGGGCGGAGCCTGTTCCGGGGCGCCTTCAACCTCTTTGATCTCTTC
>SLJD01000098.1 GCA_007135295.1 Phycisphaerales bacterium | reverse complement strand
TGATCGTCGTCGGCTCCGGCGCGATCGGGATGGAATTCGCCTACTTCTATAACGCGTTCGGCACGAAGGTCTCGGTCGTCGAAATGCTCGACCGCATCGTCCCCGCCGAGGACGCGGACGTCTCCAAAGCCGCGGAGAAGACGTTCAAGAAGCAGGGCATTTCGTTCCACACGAAGCACACGCTCAAGGACGTCAAGAAGAACAAGAATTCCGTCAAGGCGACGATTGCGGACGTCAACGACGACAGCAAGACGCAGGAAATCGAGGCCGAGGTGATACTGCTGGCGATTGGCGTCAAGGGCCGCTTTGACGACCTGTTCGATGAGTCGCTCGGCCTCAAGGTCGAGAAGGATCACATCAAGACCGACTACCGCGACACCGACGAACCGACCTACCAGACCTCCGTGCCGGGCATCTACGCGATCGGCGACGTGATCGGCGGGCCGTGGCTGGCGCACGTCTCGTCCGAGGAAGCGGTGCTCTGCGTCGAGCGCATCGCCGGCCACAAGCCGATCGCCCTCGATTACGACGCCATCCCCGCCTGCACCTACTGCTGGCCGCAGATCGCATCGGTCGGCCTGACCGAGGACCAGGTCAAGGAAAAGGGCATCGACTACGACGTCGGCATGTACCAGCTCAAGGCGCATGGCAAGGCGCTGGCGGTCAGCGCGACCGACGGCTTCGTCAAGATGATCACGTCCAAGCCGTACGGCGAGATCCTCGGCACGCACATCTTCGGCGAAGACGCCTCGGAACTGATCGGGGAGATGGGCCTCGCCAAGCGACTGGAAGCGACGGCCGAGGACATCATCTCGACCGTCCACGCGCACCCGACGATGCACGAAGCGATCCACGAAGCCGCCCTCGCCACCGAAGGCCGCACCATCCACGCGTAAGCCGAAGCGCCCCGCCGCCCACGGTCAACCGGGCATTGATGACGCGAACCCCCAGCCGGCGATGGCATCGCCGGCTTTTCTCATTTTGAGGGGCGATTCCACCGGTCTGCCGACCGACGGCCGGGGCGGGGCACCGTTGCGGACGCACCAGCTTGATCGGGTTCTGATCGGTCCCACGGCAAAGAAAATCAGAAAAATTTGGAGCAGCGCGCAGGATCCGGGCCATTTCGGCATAGTTCCCTGTAGACGGCGGCTTTCCGCGTCAGCCGCCGCGGAGTGAGAACGAAATTCGGAGATCCAAATGTTGTATGACCAGTTCAGCGTTCGAATCCTGACCGTGGTCGTTTCACTGGTGACCGCGGCTCTGGCGGCCGGCACCGCGGCTCATGGCGGGTCGGTCATTCATGTGCCGAACGACTTTCCGACGATTCAGCAGGCGATCGACGCCGCAGCCGACGGTGACGAAATCGTCATCGCGGCCGGAACATACAGCGAATCGCTTGATCTGCTCGGCAAGTCGCTGACGCTCACCGGCGACGCCGGAGCGGAACAGACGATCATTGACGCGAGCGGGCTGAACGACCGCATCATGCGTATCGAGTCCGCCGCGGAGCCCGGCGTCGCTCTTCACGGATTGACCCTTACCGGTGGCGCCCCGCAGGAAGGTTCCGGGGCGGCCATCCTCGTCACCGATGCAGCATTGTCCATCACCGACTGCCACGTTGTTGATAACAGCGGGGGCTCGGCAATTCATGCTTCCGCATCGTCGGTGACGGTGCATGAATCGCATTTCGAGAACAACGATTCGCATGAGCATCCCGAACGGGGCGGGGCCATGTCCCTGTACAGCGGATCGACCCTTCACGCCGAAGACTCGACATTCCTGAACAACGCCAGTGCGCAAGGCCTCGGCGGGGGTGCAATCTTCGCCGGGGGGGCGCACGAGGTCGTGATCGATCATTGCGTCTTTGAGGCCAACGAGGGGTGGCACGGCGGCGCACTCCTGCTTCTGGATGTCCCCTACGTGACGGTTCGCGACAGTCAGTTCATCGGGAACGAGGCCGTCCCCGACACTGACGGTGGTTCTTCGTGGGCGGGCGCGATCTCCGTCAGAGCGGCGGTTCTGGAGGACCTTGGCGACTCGTTGATCACGATTGAGGACTGCGAGTTCATTGACAATGAAGCGACGTATGGCGGTGCTCTGGGCGCGTACACAGCGGGGAGCAGCTTTGACGAGCATATCACGCCGGTTCACGTCTCCGCATGCACGTTTGCCGGCAACCATGCGGAAATTATGGGCGCCGTTTTTCACGCTGGTTTCTGGATTCCCGAGATACATTTCGTGGACTGCGAGATGGATGGCAACACGGCCGGCGAAGGCGGCTCACTCGTGCGAATACTCGGCGGCGAATGGCCCTTGAGTGAACGTCGTGTCACCTGGAGAAGATGCCGGATCGCCAACAACTCGGTGCCGGGCGGAACCATCATCGATCAGGTCGGCGGGGGTGTCGCCCTTGGGGACAACCTATTGATTGAGAACAATCAGGTCGAAACCATCTTCCGGGGG
This sequence comes from Phycisphaerales bacterium, assembly GCA_007135295.1. Taxonomy (GTDB): domain Bacteria; phylum Planctomycetota; class Phycisphaerae; order Phycisphaerales; family SM1A02; genus SLJD01. Next base: position 10,216 of record SLJD01000098.1, on the reverse strand, counting down.
GAAGTCAACCTGCATCTGCTGAACTCCACCATCGCGCACAACGACGTGACCAGTCTCATTGATATTGACGAAGATGCGCAGGCGCAGATCTACAACTCCATTGCATGGCCGTTCGACGGCGAACCGTTCATCGGCGGTGGCGAGGTTGTCGCCAGCCACAGTCTCCTGCCGGGGTACAAGGGTGATGATCCGACCGTGATCGGTGCGGATCCGGAATTCGTCAATCCGGCCGGCGGCGACTACCGGCTGTCAGCGGGCTCGCCGGCGATCGGCATCGGGACGAACGGGGTGCTCGACGATGAACGGCACGCCCATGATCTCGCCGGGCAGCCGCGAATTGTCAACTGCGCCGTCGACCTCGGCGCCTACGAGTACCAGGGCGGGATCGACCCGGTCGTGATCCACGTCCCGGACGATGTCGGGACGATTCAGGAGGCGATCGTGATGGCGCGCGGCTGCGCGACGATTCATGTGGCCCCGGGCGAGTACAACGAGTCGATTGAACTGCTTGGCCGGCCCATGAATCTGCTTGGCGCGGGGCCGGACGAGACGATCATTGACCGCCAGGGTGCGGACGGTAGCGTCGTCATCGGCCGCCATCCGTCAACGATGGACACCGTCATCGAGGGCTTTACGTTCACCGGCGGGACCGGCACCGATCCGGAACTTCCCCTGGTCCCCCAGGGAACACAGGGCGGTGGTGTGCTGCTGTACCGCGGCGCGCACGCGACCATGCGGGACTGCGCCATTCGGAACAACACAGTTGAGCGAAGCGGCGGCGGCGTTGCCGTGTTTCAGGGCGGCGTGCTGCTTGAAGAGGTGGTCATTACAGAAAATGAAGCGTACCGCTATGGCAGCGGCATTAGCGTCTGGATCAGCACACTTGACATGCGCGACTCGCGGGTCGAAACCAACACCACCAGCATCGGGCCGGGGGCCATCACCGTGCGCTACAGTTGGCAACAAGGAAAGGTGGTGGGGCCGTGGTATGGACAGCAACGGTACGTCTCGCTTGAGTCCACTGAGGTTGTGGCGAATCACACGAAGGTCTGGGCCGGGCCGGCTATATATTCCAACGTACGCAGCGATACCTTTGAGGCGTTTGAAATCAACAACTGCCTTTTTGCGCACGATGAATCGGCCGAGGCCGTCATCCACTTCACGGGGACCCATTCCGTCGTGCCCTCCATCGGCAACACGGTGTTCTGCCCGGGCGGGATGGCGGAGAAGATCGCCGGCGAGTGGATCGACGCCGGCGGCAATGAGTTTCTCGACGAATGCCCGGGTGAGCCGACGCCCGGCGATCTGACCGGCGACGGAACGGTCGGCGGCGCGGACCTCGGCATCCTGCTCAGCGAATGGGGGCCGTGCGATGACTGCGATGATTGCCCGGCGGATCTGACCGGCGACTGCGAAGTCGGCGGGGCCGACCTCGGCGTTCTGCTGAGCAACTGGACCTCGTAAGCGCTCGCTTCGTCGTGTATCAATGAACGCACTGGGCGCCGTCGGCGATCGTTCGGCAGCGCCCGGTCCATGGGGAATCCTCGGGGAGTCCTCGGGAATCACGTTCCACTTGCGACCGGAATACCTGCGCACGGGGCGTGATTTTCTCGCGCCCCCTGCGCGACGGCGATCAAACTCGAACATGCTTCGCAGGTGAGTGTGCCATCGGCTGACGGCGCGGGTGAATCGCGCAGACCAATCGGCGTATGCGCGCAGCAACGCGCGAGCTGGACGTGCGCGCGTCGGAATGGCGCCAACCCCGAGCGTCGCGGCGCGTGTGGTAGCATGGCCGGCGGCCCGGCACCGATCAAGGCGAGGTGAACATGCTGCTGATCCCGGAAACGTTCGACGCATACATCACGGAGATGCAGGACGCGCTGTCGGATGGCCGGGTGGACCGGGCCGCGGAATGCGCCCGTCAGCTTTCCCCAACCCGGGCGGCCCGGGTGCTTGTCGAAGCGCCGCGCCAGACGACGATCGATTGCCTCGCGTCGCTCGGGCCGCAACGCGCCGGGCAGATCATCGGGCAGTTTCCCCCGCCATTCGCCGCCGACGTACTCGGCCGAATGGATCAGCCGCAGGCGGCTGAGTATTTCCGGGCGATCCCGCCGGACAACGCGGCCGACGTACTCGCCGTGCTTGAGCCGGACCTCGCGGAAGCGGTCACGGTTGGCCTGGACAACCAGGCGGTCGAACAGTTGCGGGAACTCGGCCGGTTTCCGCCGGACAGCGCCGGGGGCGTGATGCATCCGTCATTCGTCGCGATCCGTGGCGAGCAGTCGGTCGGCCGAACGCTGCGCGCGCTGCTGTCCTCGCCGAACCGGGGCGAGCGGTCGGCGTATGTGTACGTCGTTGACGACCACGGCCGGCTTATCGGCGTGCTCTCGCAGAAGGAGCTGATGCGGTTGAACCCGGACCGCCTCGTTCATGACGTGATGACGCCGAACGTCGTCGCGGTCACCACGACGGACAGCGCGATCGTTGCAGCGCGCCTGATCCGCAACCGCCGCTTGATCACCCTGCCGGTGATTGATGAAGATCAGCGTCCGGTCGGCGTGATCTCGTTTGATGACGCGATGGACATCCTGGCGGAGAACGTCGCCGAGCAGTTTGCCGGCCTCGGCGCCACACAGGTTGATGAATCGTTCTTCACGCCGCCTCTCGGCGCGGTAAAGATGCGCCTGCCGTGGATGGCGGCGAATGTGTTTTTGAACCTCGGCGCAGTGGCGGTGATCACCGGGTTTGAGGACACGATCGCGCAGGTCGCGATTCTCGCGGCGTTCCTGCCAATGATCACCGACATGGGCGGGAACGTGGGCATTCAGTCGCTGTCGGTGTCGATCCGGTCGATCGCGTTGGGGGAGGTGCGGCTGCGGGATTTCTGGAAGGCGACGCGCAAGGAAATCACCATTGGGCTCATTAACGGGTTGGCGCTCGGCGTGCTGTTTGCGATCGTTGCGGCGGTGTGGCAGCAGTTGCCGTTCGTCGAGACCGAGCCGAGCCCGCTGATCGGGATTCTCGCCGGCGTCGCGCTCGGGACGAACGTGCTTGTCGCAGGTGTGGTGGGCGGCATCATGCCCTTCGCCATCAAGCGGCTCGGGAAGGATCCAGCGATGATCACCGGGCCGGTTCTGACGACGATCACGGACATCACCGGCGTGTCGATTTATCTCGGGTTGTGCACGCTGTTCCTGGCGAACATCCTCGGCGGGTGAGGCGACGGTCACGCCCCGCCGAGCGCCCCCGATCCCCCGCCGGTTCCGGATCGGTCATAAAAGAAACGCGGCCGACCCGAGCAGGCCGGCCGCGTATTCGATTGGGCATGACGGTGGCATGCAACTGGTCGCCGGCGAGGGCGCTCAGTTGTCGTCGCTTTCGCTATTGATGGAGTTGACGAGTTCGTCGGTGAGGTCGACGGCTTCGACATCGTCGGCCTTGTAGAGGACCTCGGAGACGATCAGCGAGACGCTTTCGCTGTCAGCGACGACGGACGAGGCAGCTTCGAGGTCGTCCTCGAAGTGCTGCATGAGTTCCTGCTCACGCTGCGAGACTTCCATCTGGATTTCCTGCAGCGTCTGCTGGTCCTGGTTCTGCTGGGCTTCCATGGCGCGACGCTGGTACTCTTCCATCTCGCCGAGGAAATCCTGCGTGCGGTGGTAGGACTCAAAGGCGACCTGGGCTTCGAACGTGCCGACGCGGACGTTGTCCGCTTCGTGATGGTCGAGCCACCCTGATGCGTAGCTTGTCAAGCCGGCGCCGACAAGCAGGCAGACCGTCATCCCGGCTGCCGTCACACCCATGCGGGTTCGATGATTCATGACAGACTGATCTCCAGTTGACGACGCGCTGCGTGCCACACGCCGCGTTGGTTGCTATTTTCTCGGGATACGTTCTGTACACGCAAACAAGTTCCCGTACACAGCGTTGTAGGTCGGCGGGTGCGGGCAGTCAATGCCGATCGCCGGTTTGCGCCGGGGTCGGCGGAAGTTGGCGACTGCTTGTTTGAAGAAGGAAACGGCTTAGAATGCAGCCTGTTCGCCGGTTGTCCACACGCTGATCGGGTCGCGTTTGCTGAAATCTCAAAGCCCCGGACGTTCGATCGTTCATGCTGCCGAATCCGCAAGCGGACAAGGGGGGCCTTCCGGCGCGCGGACCCTGTAAGCGAACGGCCTGAATTGTCACCTCCTGCCCGATGAGGCTCGCCGCCATGCTGACGCATCTGTCCCTGCTGCTCGCTGACACCGCTGCATCCGCCAATGGTGAGGGCAACGGCGAAGGCAATGGGAACGGGGAGGACGGCCCCGCCCTCGATATGCTCGGCGAGACGTTCGAGAAGACCGATCTCATCCCGGGATGGGGCGTCCTGTTCGCCGGGATCCTGCTCGGACTCATTGTCGGCCGCATCGCGAGCATGGCGCTGAAGAAGCTCGACGCGAGACTCACCGCGCAGGGCCGGCACATCAGCGCCACCGCCGCTCGTGACGCCGCAAACCCGCTCAGTCTCGTGCTGCTCACCATCGGCCTGACCGCGGGCCTGGTCAACGTGCACATGACCGAGGAGGTCCGCGAACTCGTTCACGCGGTGCTGTCGCTGTTCTACATCGGGGCGGTCGGCTGGTTCCTCTATAACCTCGTCGACCTCGTCGAACTGGCGATGCGGCGGATGACGGAGCGGAGCGGCAGCCAGTTGAGCGTCCAGCTTGTGCCGCTCGTGCGCAGAGCCCTGCGCATCTTCCTCATCGTGATCCTTGTCCTGTTTGTCGCGGAGAACGTCTTCGGCCAGGACATTACGGCATGGATTGCGGGTCTCGGCCTGTTCGGCCTGGCGGTCGCGCTGGCGGCGCAGGATTCGATCAAGAACCTTATCGGCTCGGTCACCGTCCTGCTCGACCATCCGTTCGCGGTCGGCGACCGGGTCGTCTTCGACGGCACGGATGGCTTCGTGGAAGAGCTTGGCTTCCGTTCCACGAAGGTCCGCACGTTCACCGGCCACCTCATCACGATCCCGAACATGAAGTTCATCGACGGGACGATCGAGAACGTCTCGGCCCGGCCGTTTCTCCGCCGCATGCTCGATGTGACGATCACGTACGACACCCCGCCGGAGAAAGTTGACCAGGCGGTGCAGATCATCAAGGACATTCTTGCGGACGAGGAGATGGTGGCTCCTTTCAATCTCGAAGAGCGGCCGCCGCGCGTGTACTTCAATGACTACAACGCGGCGAGTCTGAACATCTCGGTTGCCTACTGGTATTTTCTCGATGAATCACAGGGCCGCGACTGGTGGGGGTTTCTCCAGTACAACGATGAGTTCAACCGGCGGCTGTTCCGGGCCTTCGCCGATGCCGGGATCGACTTCGCCTTCCCGACGCAGACGCTGCACCTCGCCAACGACGACGACCGGCAGCTTGCGGTGCGGCTGCTGCAGAACAACGAGGCTGATGCCGCGACCGCCCGCTGAGCGGCAGGGTGATCGCGCCGCTGATGGCGGGCAGCGGCGGCCAGCGGCGGACAGTGTCGCCTGTCGCGGAACGTGCTACCCTGTCGGCATGTTCGCCGGCTTGAGACAACCTGCCCGAATCTTCACCGTGCTCGCCACGTGCGCCACGGTGACGCTCGCCTCCGGGTGCGCCCAGCAGCGGTACGACCCCGATCTGGCCGCCCGGCCGTACCCGCGGGATCTGCACACAACGGAGACCGCCGCGATGCAGGTCTTCCGCGACGGGCCGTGGCTGGAGGTCGTCAACGCGACACCCGAGACCTACCGCGACGTCGATGTCTGGGTCAATCAGCGATACATGAAATCCGTGGATGCGATTCCGGCCGGGCAGCGGGTGCGGCTGTCGCTGTGGGAGTTTTTCGACCATCGTGGCGAAACCCCCGTCGCCGGCGGCCTCTGGCGGACCGACCCCCCCACCCCGGTTCGACTCGTGCAGCTCCAGCCGGATGAAGACGAGCCGCTCGTCGGCCTGATCACCATTCGCCCGGCCGCAGACGACGACCGGTGATTGCGGTATTGCTGGTGGTCGACGGCGTAGATCGATGATGACAACCAGCCCTCGCCGGCGCGTCAGGCGCTGATGGCGCTCAGGGGCATCGCGCCGAGCACGGCGGTTTCGATGTCCGGCGGGTCGCTCAGGTCGACCGACAGCACGCGGCCGGCCTGGTGATCGGAGTTCAGGATCAGCGCGTTCGGCGCGATTGCTTCGATGCCCGATTCCGTGTGCTGGTGGCCGAGGCAGAAAAGCGACACCCCCCACCGCTCGGCGAGTTCGTTGATCAGCGACGCGGGCTGGCGGCGGCCCCAGACCATCAGATACGCCGACCCCGTATCACGCTCGTAATCCTCGGCCGTCAATTCGCGTTCGAGGATGTCCGGGTCGAACGCCCGCATTGCTGATTCGCCGGGCAGGGAATGCGCGCAGAACACCCCCCGCTCGGTGCGCAGGGCGAGCGGCATCGCAGCGATGAACCGGCCGATCGCTTCAGCGACGTCGAACCAGTCCTGGCTGAAGGCGTACTCGAGCCCGTCGTTGAACAGTTCAACGCTGTTGCCGGCCCCCTTGCTCACGCCCCGGCCGGTCATCTGCGAGAGTTCGTGATTGGCGAGGACCGGATGCACCTGGCGCGGGTATCGCGTGACGAGTTCAGCGGCGCGGATGAGCATGCGGTGGCTGAGGTCAAGGCCGTTGATCAGCCGCTCGCCGTGAATCATCTCCTGCAGAATGACGTGGCGGTCGTCGCCCTGATCGAGGCGGGCAGCGTGGATGATCTTCTGCAGGTGCGCGGGGTTGTCGTGCAGATCGCCGGTGACGAGCAGCCGGCCTTCGGCCGGCAGATGCGCGCAGCAGCCGCGGCGGTGCGCCGACTGCCGGAGGAGTTCCGCGGCCCGGTCGAGGCATTCGATCACGCGGTCGCGATCCTGAAGATTGACGGGTTCAGGCATCGCCCCAGCATAACCGGCCGGGCGCCATCGCATCCCGGCGCCAGGGTTGCCGTGGAAGCCCCCCTGCTTTTGGCTGCTCCCCGGCCATCTGCGGGGGCGGCCGGCCCGGATCGCGCCGACGGAGCCGCCGGCGCGGCAGGCGCGTGCTATCCTGAGGGCCTATGACCGCGATCCGGATTCACGGCCTGACCCGGCGGTTCGACGACGTCACCGCTGTTGACGCGATGGACCTGCAGATCGAGCACGGCGAGCTGTTCTTTCTGCTCGGGCCGTCGGGGTGCGGCAAGACGACGCTGCTGCGCATGATCGCCGGGTTCATCGACCCCACCGCCGGGTCGATCGCGTTTGACGACGTGGATGTAACAAACCGCCCGCCCGACCGGCGGAACGTCGGCATGGTGTTCCAGAGTTACGCCCTCTGGCCGCACATGACGGTCTTTGACAACGTCGCGTTCGGCCTCAGCGCCAGGAAGATCCGCGGCGAGGCCCGGCGCAGGCGCGTCATGGAAGCGCTTGAACTCGTGCAGATGCAGAACGTCGCCGACCGCAAGCCGGGCCAGCTCTCCGGCGGTCAGCAGCAGCGCGTTGCCCTGGCGCGGGCGATCGTCATCGAGCCGGCCGTGCTGCTGCTTGACGAGCCGCTCAGCAACCTCGACGCCCGGCTGCGGCTGGACATGCGGTGGCAGATCAAACGCATCTGCGAGCAGACCGACGTGACGACGATCTACGTCACCCACGACCAGAAGGAAGCCCTGTCGATGGCGGACCGCATTGCTGTCATGCGGCACGGCCGGGTGGTGCAGATCGGCGATCCCCCCCGCCTCTATCAGCGGCCCGAATCCCGCTTCGTCGCGGACTTCCTCGGTGAGTCGAACTTCATTCCTGCGCGGGTGACGGCGGTTGACGGCAGCGAGGCCCGGCTGGACACCCCCGCCGGCCCGCTGGCGAGCACCGCCTGGACCGCCCCCCTGCCCGATCCGCCGGGCGACGTGCTCTGCTCGATCCGGCCCGAGGCCCTGCGTTCCGCCTCCACCGAGGCGTCGAACACGCTGGCGGGGACGATCCGTCGGAGTACGTATCTCGGCGCGTTCTCGCAGTATCAGGTGGATATTGCGGGCGATCTTGCGGTGAAATGGATCGAAACGTCGCCGACTCGCGTCATGGACGATGACGCCCGTGTGACGCTGACGGTCGATCCGGCTGATGTGGTGATTCTGCCGGCGGACGATGGCCCGGCCCGGCCAGCCGGCGAGTCTGTGACGGCGGAGCCGGACGCGGTGACAGTGTGATCCGCTTCGATCCGGGCCGATCAGGGCAAGATTGTGCATGAAAGGCGGCCTATCCGGCCTGTCTGTGTGTCGATTGCGCCGGGGGCAGCGTGATGGTGAACGTGCTTCCCTCGCCGGGCGTGGACTGGACGTCGATCGAGCCGCCGGCCTGTTCGATGAGGTGCTTGCAGATCGCCAGGCCCAGGCCGTTGCCCCCCTGCCGATCCGCCGGCCGCCGGTCGCTGGCGTCGCGTGATCCGCTCATTCCGTTCGCAGTTTGATCGGGTTCTGAATGGGCTGCGTCGCCGGTCCGGGTGACGAATGGCTGGAAGAGTCTTCGGGTCATGTCCGGCGGGATGCCCGGGCCGGTGTCGGCCACGTGGATCGTGATGCCTGCTTCGCCCCATCCCGCTTCGATGGTCAGCGATCCCCCCCGCTGCCGCATCACCGCGACAGCGTTGATGATCAGGTTGAGCAGGACCTGTTGCAGGAGCTGCGGCTGCATGGCGACGGCAAGGTCGTCGGGAATCTTGCGGACGAGTTGCACGTTGTCTTTCTCTGGTTCGCGGGCGAGGCAGGTCAGGGCAGCGTCGAGGGCCTGGTTGATGTTCGCGGCGGCGGGCTGGTTCGGCCTGGGCGAGGAAAAATCAAGCAGGGCCCGGGCGATTGTGGCGGCGAGCTCGGCGCCTTTGAGGGACTTGTCGATGGCCTTCTGCTGCAGGGCCTGATCATCCGGGTTGGACTTGGCGTACGCCGCGTAACTCAGGACGGGTGTGAGGATGTTGTTGATCTCGTGCGCGATGCTCGCCGCCATCGTGCCGAGTGTGGCCAGCCGCTGGCTGTGGGCGAGCTCGGCCTGCAGGCCGTCGAGCCGCTGCTGGACGGCTTCGAGCTGGTCCTCAATCGGGAGGTCGGCGTGGGGGGATGGAGTGCTGTTCTGAGCCATGTTGTTTGCCAGGCCTGCCGGGCGTTGGCGGCTGCCGTGCTGGAATCGATCGGGGCTGAGGGTGCATCGGCCGGGAACGGGGCCAACTCAAGCGTGATTTTGGGAAACCGGGCAGGATGGGCGGATCGTGAGGGCGGAAAACGTGGCGGCGGGCATTTCGACGCTTTCACGGGGGATGGTTCGGATTTTTCGGGGTTGTCCGGGGTGTTCCACGTGGAACACATGGAAGGGCGGCGGTCTGTCCGGGAATCTTCGTGGGGTTCTGTTGCAAACCGGGTGTCCGTCGCCGATGATGTTCCACGTGGAACAGTCGGGGGCGATCATCAGTCAGAGCACGTCAACGAGTCAAGGAGGACGCTGATGGCTTCATCCCGTCGGACGGGAAAGAAAGAAGGCCGCACCGGGCGCAAGCGGCTTGGCCGGGGGTTGGACAGTCTGCTCCGGGCTCCGGTGTCGATCGACGCCGGGCACGCCGAGCCGGATAAACCGGGCACCGCCCCCGCCGATCGCCCGGAAGATTCGTCAGCAGATGATTCCGGCAAGGGCGCTGCGTCCGGGGGGGCGGCTTCCGGAGCCCGGCCTTCTGAGGGTTCCACGGGGAACGAGCCGGAGGGTGCTGGGTCGGACGAGTCGGCGATCCGGTTTCTCGCTGTGAATGCGATCGACGTGAACCGCCATCAGCCGCGTCAGGCGTTCGATGAGGCGGCCCTCGATGAGCTTGCGGCGTCAATCCGGTCCGCGGGGCTCATGCAGCCGATTGTCGTCCGGCCGGCGGGGGACGGGCGGTTCGAACTCATCGCTGGCGAGCGACGCTGGCGGGCGGTGCAGCGGATCGATCTCCGGGAGATCCCGGCGATCGTTCGCGACGTCGACGATCAGACCGCCGCGGAGTGGGCGCTCGTCGAGAACCTGCAGCGTGAGGACCTCAACCCGATGGAGCGGGCGGAAGCGTTCGGCCGGCTGCGCGATCAGTTCGACCTGACGCACCAGGAGATTGCGGACCGCGTCGGCCTGAACCGGGCGACGGTGAACAACATCATCCGCCTCAACGAG